>JAFQVE010000044.1 GCA_017408185.1 Oscillospiraceae bacterium
AAACATTATTTATATTATAATACTATTTAATACAACTTTTCACGCAATAATACACCTAAAATACAACAATACTATACAATACACTTAAGTTCAAGAGGTGCAAGAGATATATCCTCTTCTTTCCCACTCCGGATAACCTTTACGGTGATCGGCATATCATAATCCGTGTTAAGAAGATATATCTTTCCTCCCTCATACACGGACCAGCGAAGCCTGTCATTTCCGATAGCCTTGATTTCACACTCGCGCGCACTCATCGTTATAAACTCACGCATAAGAGCACGGTAAAGCGGAAGAAAAGCCGGATGCCCGGGATAGTTCACGCTCGCCGCAAGCGTTGCAACGCCGCGCCCTATCCGGTTTTCTATAACAACAGGTAAATTGCGCTCAACATTTAAAAATGTGTCTGCAAGACGACCGGTTACAGAACAACCGCAGGGTACGATTTCCGCATACTCAACGCCGCCCGCGCTGTAAAGCGGGTCAACAATAAAGTTTTTCGTTCCCGGATATACTGCCGATTCATCGAGGGCACGGTAAGTGAACTTGACGCCGAAATTTGATTTATAGGTTTTCCCCGTAAACTCTGCCCCGAAAAGCTTGCGAAGCTTTTTGCTGTCCGGAAGAATAAAATCTCCGCCTCTTTTCGTTTCACAATTAAGATGTGCGGCACTCATGAGCAGACGCCCTCCGTTTTCTACATACGCGATAAGCTTGTCCATCGTTTCATCGGTCATTGAGTTCCATCCAAGGAATATGAGATACTTGTATTTTGAAAGCGTTTCTATATCTGCTTCAACGGGAACAATGTCATATGTTCCGTATGCGGGATATGTCGAAAGGTCATTCTCACCAAAGTTTGCAAGGTCATTCCATGTTCGCTTTGTTCCTATTTCGTCCAAAAGCCGCCACGAATGTTCTGCCTCTCCGTGCTGCCACTCTTCCCTGCCGAACTGGTTCCAGACCGTGCTTCCGCCCCAGCCTCCGAAGCCGTCATATTTCCCGTAAACAAACGCGACCTGCGCTTTCGGTCCACCCTTCGGGCGCACATCATTTCTGATGTAATCTGCTATGTAATTCTGCATTCTTGTGTAATCACGGCAGATCTCCGAGTCTGCGCCGTACACATCACCGTAAGACTCTATCGCCTCATCCCCGCTCTCAAGGCAGAATGCGTTTGAGCCTGCAAGATAAGCATATTTATATCCAAGCTCAAGGCGCTTTCTCTTTATTGTGTCTTCATGGCGCACACCGCCGTACCACTCGTGGGCAATATATGTGCCCCAGAGCTTTGAGCGGTTTGCGCGTGCAACACCGCGCACACATGAAATAAGAGCCTCGGGATTGCCGTACATAAGCTCGAGCATAGGCATATCAACACCGGCTTCGGCATTATACCGGTGCAGCCATGTCGGCTCTACGGAAAGGGTTCCCGGAACATCAAGCTCGCGGTCAATCGCCACATAATCAGCAATCGCGCTGACATACCCTTCTGCCGCTGCCTTCATATCCGGGTAGTCCGTCGTTATTTTTGTCGGATCCTTTCCGGGACCGAAGCCCTGATTGTAATATCCCTCCCACTTGCAGGCATGGGATGCGCCGGTCTCACCTATCATATCTCCGAGAAAGTATTCTCCTGCAATTTCTTTCATTTTTGCCACAATCTCTTTTGAGAGAGTTGTTTTTCTTCCGTCAGGTGCGTGCTGTATCGTATAGAGAAAAACAAAGTAAACCTTGTTTTCTGCAAGATATTTTGCCCATTGGATAAAATACTTATCCTCAATCACCGGACGGTTGTTGTTGTATCCTGTTCGTATCGTCACAAAATTATATCCCGGCTCTACACAGCGCTCACGCAGCTCATTTATAAAGTTTGCAGGATCAATGGAGTGTTCTCCTATATGCACTCCCGAAAAAACAATATCTCTTTCCATAAAAATTCAACCTTTCAATTTATAATCTATGTCTTTGCGAACAGAGCAGTAAAAAGCTTCAGAGTTTTCTCTCCTCGTTTTTTACTGCTCTTTTTTTATTCTTTCATTCCGTTGATTGCCTCAAGCCCGTAAGAGGCAAGGATATCCACCGCACACTGAACCTCTTCGCAGGTTGCGTTATGCGTCGGCAAAGTATCCTTTTTTTCCATTGCGTTATACTTTGACCTTGCAAAGCTGTGATATCCCAGAACCTTAATCCGCCTCGTGTTTTTAAGTCCTGACAGAAACTCACCGATTTTTTCACACTCACCGTCATTGTGTCCCGGCACATACGGATATCTGATTTCTATCTTGCAGCCAAGCTCATCAAGTCGGCGCAGATTTTCAAGAATTAAGGCATTATCCTTTCCTGTACACGCTTTGTGTACTTCCGGATCAATTGCCTTTACATCATATAGAAACTCGTCCGTGTACGGAATTATGCGTTTGAATGCATCAAAATTCACAAACCCGCAGGTGTCAATATCAACACTTATCCCCTCGCTGTGGAAAATACGCGCAAGCTCCTCGGCAAAATCAATTTGTGCAAGACATTCGCCACCGGAAAATGTCACCCCTCCGCCGCTGTTTTCAAAAAACTCACGGTCACAAAGCACCTTATCCGCAAGAGCTTGCGCTTCCCACTCCTCGCCGTAAATAACGCGGGCGGAAACAGGGCAATATTCCGCGCATTTTTCGCACATCACACACTTTTCGCGATCGAAGCTCCCGTCTTTTCCGATAGCTTTCCCTGTACAAACTCCGATACATATCCCACAGCCTGCACATTTGCTTGCAAAAAACGCGCGTTCTTTGCCGAACGTGAGTGTATCCGGGTTATGGCACCATATGCACCGTAGCGGACAACCCTTAAAGAATATTGTTGTGCGAAGTCCCTTTCCGTCGTGTACTGCCATACGCTTTATATTTGTTATGATTCCCGACAATGCGCTCACTCCCTCTCGGAACGCATTATGTATTCATCCTGCGCTTCGCGTGCAAGATTTGCGAAAAGATAATTCCATCCGCAAACGCGCACCTGAAGATTCGGGTAATCCTCCGGATTTTTCTGCGCCGCTCGGAGAGTTTCCGTATCAAGAACATTGTAATGAACCGAAAATCCGCCGCGGTCAAGATAAGTACAGAGTGTTGCATACATCGCCTCAAGTCCGTTTTCTCCCTTTACAGCTGATGAATGAAGGTCAAGATCAAGCGTTACGGAGTTTGGTGCATATGTCGCATCAAGTGTCGTCACGGAGAGAATATGCCCGAGCGCACCCTCGCGGTCTGCACCAAATGATGCTCCGGTATTAAGCGATGTACTCTC
>JAFQVE010000353.1 GCA_017408185.1 Oscillospiraceae bacterium
CCGGTTACGGATTTGCTTTTCGTAGGAAAGAGCGCGAAGAAAACTTTCGAGCGCCTCGGAATCTCCACTATCGGTGAGCTTGCCGCAAGCTCAAAGGAAAGCATCAGCTCCCTTCTCGGAAAAACAGGAGAAACAATACACGACTATGCCAACGGAATAGACTTATCCCCCGTCCAATCGGCTTTTGCCGAGACCGACCCGAAATCCCTCGGGCGCGGAACAACCTTTCCACACGACCTTACAGAAATTCCGGAAATAAGAACAGGCATAACAGTTCTATCCGATGACGTTGCTGCGCGTCTGCGAAAAAAGCACCTTATGGCAAACGTGGTAACGCTGACAGTCCGTGACCCCAACTTCAAAACAACCTCAAGACAAAAAACGCTTTCCACACCCACGCATCTTGAACACGACATAACGGAGGCGTGTATGGAGCTTTATATGCGTTATTACGCAGAACGCCGCTCTCCCGTGAGAATGCTTACCGTCACGGTATCTTCTCTCGTTGATGAGGATACGGCAGGGCTTTTGCAATTTTCGCTCTTCGGCGATGATGAAATGCACGAAAAAACCGAACGAATGGAGCTTGCGATAGACAAAATACGCAACAAATTCGGACGGGATGCAATGAAAAAAGGTTCGTTTTTAAATCGTGACTTCACCATACGCGATAAAGACGGCTAAACTCAAAAAAACAGCAAAAGTACTTGACAAACAAGTGCTTTTTGGTGTATTATATTCTTTAAATAAATAAACAAAGGAGTGTTGCGGATTATGGATATCAGCAAGAAAGTTTGCGGCGAAGGCTTAACGTTTGACGATGTGCTTCTGGTGCCCGCAAAGAGTGAGATTCTCCCGGCAGATATTGACGTTTCTACACGTCTTACAAAGAAAATAAAATTGAATATTCCCGTTATGAGTGCGGCTATGGATACGGTTACCGAGTCGCGCATGGCGATTGCCGTTGCCAGAGAAGGCGGCATCGGCGTTATACATAAAAATATGACTATCGAAGAGCAGGCAAACGAGGTTGATATGGTAAAGCGCTCGGAAAACGGCGTTATCACAAATCCGTTCTTCCTCAGCCCGTCCCACACCCTCGGCGATGCAGATGACCTTATGGCAAAGTATCGCATTTCCGGTGTTCCGATCTGTGATAACGGAAAGCTTGTCGGCATCATCACTAACCGCGATATGAAGTTTGAAACAGATTACACCCGCCCGATTTTTGAGGTTATGACAAAGGATCGCCTTGTTACCGCCCCCGTCGGCACAACGCTTGAGGACGCAACCGACATTCTTCGCAGAAACAAGATTGAAAAGCTTCCTATTGTTGATGATAACATGGCTCTCCGCGGTCTTATCACGATAAAAGATATCGAAAAGGCTCAGAGATATCCGAACTCCGCAAGAGACGACAAAGGTCGTCTTCTTGTTGCCGCTGCTATCGGTAACACTGCAGATGTTCTTGACCGCGCAAAGGCTCTTGCTGATGCCGGTGTTGACGTTTTTGTTCTCGACAGCGCACACGGTCATCACATCGGAATCAGCCGTGCCATTGATAAGGTCAAGAGTGCATTCCCGAATGTTGAGCTTATTGCAGGAAACATCGCTACTCCCGAAGCTGCTGCTGATCTTATCGCAGCAGGTGCGGATGCTCTCAAGGTCGGTATGGGTCCGGGTGCTATCTGCACAACGCGTATCGTCGCAGGTATCGGCGTACCGCAGATTACGGCAGTTATGACTGTTGCTGAAGTTGCAGACAAGTACAACATCCCCGTCATCGCAGACGGCGGTATAAAGTATTCCGGAGATATCCCGAAGGCAATCTGCGCCGGCGCATCTGTCATCATGCTCGGTTCGCTCCTTGCC
The DNA here is from genome assembly GCA_017408185.1 of Oscillospiraceae bacterium. The sequence continues at coordinate 1,873 of JAFQVE010000353.1, forward strand.
GGATGCGATGAAGCTCCGGGTGAATTTGAGATGTATCAGGGCAGACGCTTTAAGGTTTACCGCGGTATGGGTTCTCTCGGCGCAATGTCAAAGGGCGGTCGTGACCGTTACTTCCAGCAGAACAACCGTAAGCTCGTTCCTGAAGGCGTTGAAGGCCGCGTTCCTTATAAGGGTCCGGCAGGCGACACCGTATATCAGCTTATAGGCGGTCTTCGCGCAGGTATGGGATATTGCGGTGCAGAAAACATTCAGGCGCTCCGCGAAAACGGCCGTTTCATCAAGATTACGGGCGCAGGACTTAAGGAAAGCCATCCGCACGATATCTACATCACAAAAGAGGCACCGAACTATTCAGTCAATCCGTAAAGCAACTATGAGCCGCATTCACTATGCGGCTCTGTTTATTAAAAAATCAAAGGAATGATTACTTTATGTCCTGCAAAATGCAAAAGGATTTGAGCGTTTTTATAAGCCAATGCGACAGCACTTCAAAAATGAGTATACCGAGCATCTTTTCCCTCTTCGGCGATCTTGCATCGGAGCATGCACCGCAGATAGGTCTTGGTTTTAGCACTCTTGCCGAAAAAGGCTTATTCTGGATTGCCGTAAGAACCAAAATCAAGGTTCACCGCCGCCCTGAAATGACGGAGAGCTTCCTTGCAAACACATGGCCGGAAGCCCCCGGCAGGGTGCGCTGTGTAAGGTACTACACCCTCACAGACATCAACTTGAATCTGATTGCCGAAGGCAAGAGCGAATGGGCAATAGTTGACCTTTCAACCGGAAGACCGCATAAGCTCTCAGAAATCTATCCGGAAGAAATGCAACATCTCACCGACACTGCTTGTGACGAGCCCTTCAATAAAATTGCTGAGAACACCGATGATGCAGAAAAATTTGCCGTCTACACAGTACGTTCAACGGACATTGATATTGGCAAGCATATGAACAATGCGGCATATATCCGTGCAGTTTTCGGTGCATTCACCTGCGCAGAGCTTGAGGCAATGGATATAAGCGATGTTGAAATAAACTTCAAAGCGCAGTGCTATGAAGGAGATGAGCTTGCATTCTACAAGCGTAAATGTGACGATGCCACCGAAATAATTATTCTTCGTCCGGACGGTAAATGCGCCGCAACGGTAATGCTTGGGTGAAATATTATCGAGTAGGAGGCTAACCATTAGTTGATTAGCCGACCTCTCACACCACCGTGCGTACCGTTCGGTACACGGCGGTTCAATCATATTGAGTGCAAAGACTTGTATGCCTCGGATATGTCATAATATCCACGGTGTGCAAGTCTTTCATTTGTTATGGTGTGATGTAGTATCCCACTACCTGCAATAGCCCAGTACCCCTTTCTTGTGTTTCCGTTCCGATACGCCTTCCATTCCGGCATCCCGAGCTTCATCAGGTTCTTTACTCTGGTTCTCGGTAATTTCCATTGTTTCCAAATGTACATACGTATTCGTCGACGTAG
>JAFQVE010000354.1 GCA_017408185.1 Oscillospiraceae bacterium
ACATATTCATCATCCCAACAGTTATACACTCTGCCAACACCATCTGCCACATATTGATGATACATAGAAAATTCCCATGGATTATCATAACTATCGTGGTAATATATAGGGAAATCAAACGGATAATGCATATCTGCACTATCGTAGCTGACCTCTGCCGATGCAACGGATATAAGCATAATGATTGAAAGTAAGCTTATGAATAATCTCTTCACCAAATCTCCCCCCTTTTTGATTTAATGCTATCATATGCATAAATCGCTGTCAAGTAGATAGTATGTTCTTGATTTTCCATATGCGGCATATACTTCAAAAAAGGAGTGAATTTTATGGAAATTTATGTTGTTCAGCCGGGCGATACGCTGACAAATATCGCCGAAAACTTCGGAGTGAGCGTGCGTGAGCTTTCTGCAATAAACGGAATTCCTCTCAACGAGGGGCTTGTTGTCGGGCAGACGGTTGTCATAACTTTTCCTCAGGACAGACCGATTTATGAGGCAAGCGTCTATGGCTACGCATATCCGTTCATAGATTTCGGGCTTCTCAGGGAGGTTTTGCCGTTCAATACATATCTCATGCCGTTCACCTATGGCTTCACGCCTTCGGGCGAGCTTGTTGAGCTCAATGACGGCGCGCTTCTCTCACTTGCACGCGAATATGACACAGCGCCGCTTATGCATCTCTCAACACTGACAGAGGAGGGTGGCTTTGACAGCGCGCTTGCAGACATTGTTTTAAACAATCCGCAAAGCCGCGAAAATCTGATTGAAAACGTAATTTCGACTATTGATGCAAAGGGATATGCCGGGCTTGATATCGATTTTGAATATATCCCGTCGCGCAGTGCCGCAGCCTACGCCGCTCTCGTCACGGAATTCCGCGAGCGTCTGAATGCCGAAGGGAAAACAGTCATTGTCGCGCTTGCACCGAAAACCTCAGCAGACCAGCGCGGCCTTCTCTATGAAGGTCACGATTATGGGCTTCTCGGGCAGGCGGCAGACTATGTGCTTCTGATGACCTATGAATGGGGCTACACCTACGGTCCGCCGCAGGCGGTTGCACCGATACCGAATGTGCGCGCTGTGGTTGAATATGCGCTGACGGAGATACCGCGCGAAAAGATATATCTCGGCATACCGAACTACGGCTATGACTGGACGCTCCCGTTTGTTCAGGGTGAGAGCCGCGCACAATCGATATCCAATGTCAGCGCAGTCGCGCTTGCGCGGCAATATGGTGCAGAAATCCTCTTTGACGAAATGGCGCAAAGTCCATATTTCAACTATACCGACGGAGCCGGACGGCTTCACGAGGTGCATTTTGAGGATGCACGGAGCATAAGTGCAAAGCTTTCGCTTCTTCCCGAATATTCCTTATACGGTGCAGGCTATTGGAATCTGATGCGCCCGTTTCCTCAGAACTGGGCGGTCCTGAGCTCTTTAATTGATATAAGGCGCATCTGAGGCGGCAAACTTTGCTTGACAATTCCGTTGAGTATGAATTATAATAAAATCCGCGAGTAGGTCGGGCAGTCGCGTGCGTCTATGCCGAAAGGTGACGTATGAGGAAAGTCCGAGCTCCATAGGGCAAGGATAACGGGTAACGCCCGCCGAAGGCGACTTCAGGAAAAGTGCAACAGAGATATACCGCCTCGAAAGCTATTGCTTTGGTGTCAAGTTGATGAATTGTCGCTTGCTTTTTTCAAACCCGGTGAAAGCCTGCTTTCGCCGGAAGAGGAGGAGCAGCGACAAACATGAGGCTTGTCGCTTTAGCGGCAAGTTGATAAATTGTCGCTTGCTCCGACGAGGTAAGGGTGGAAACGTGAGGTAAGAGCTCACGGGTGAGCAGGGAACTGTCTCATCCTGCAAACTCTATCCGGAGCAACACCGTATAGGAGGACATCAAGGCTGGCCCGGCTGTCCTCGGGTAGGTGGCTAAAGCGCCGTGGCAACACGTCGCGTAGATAGATGACTGTCCAAGACAGAACTCGGCTTACAGACCTGCTCGCAACGTTAGAAAATAATCCCCCATTCTCAAAAAAGAATGGGGGATTTTGTTCATACGGACTCTACATATTTTCGTCGCTTGATTCCCATTCGGCGCGGACGTGCTCCGAATCGTTTATGACGAGGATATCGCCGTCGCGAAGCTTGACATTCCCTTTCGGGATGATTATCTTTTCGCGGCGCTTTATCATAATTATCAGATCGTTGCCGGATTTCACCTGAGATATCGGCTTATCCGTCCACGGGTCATCGTTATCGAGCACCCTTTCATAGAGATTTACGCCGTCTATGCGCCCGATAGCCTTGCCGCCGAGGATGATTCTGTCGCCCGGCAGAAGCTTTATTCTTCCGTTGGGCACGATGCGCCTGTCATTTCTTATTATCAGAACAATGAGCGTGTCGGGCGGAAGCGTGATGTTGCGTATTTCGTTGTTCGCCCAGGGGTGAGACTCGCGGATTTTAAAGCGGACGAAGCGCACAGGATGCTCCTCAGTGTAGTCTGTAAAGGTTTTCATAACATCGCTTGAGTTGTCTGTCATTCCGAAAAACTTTGCAAAGCGCGGAAGCAGCGTGCCCTGAACGAGAATCGAAAACAGTACGATAAAGAAAACAAGGTGGAAAATATCGCGTGACATAACCGCAGGATCGAGCACTGCGATTATTGCAAAAACGATACTTGCAGCCCCTCGGAAGCCTGCCCACGAAACGACGGCAATCTGCCCGAAGCTTGCGCGGAACGGAATCAGGACGAGCGAGGTTACAATCGGACGTGCAACGAGCGTCAAAAACAGCGCGATTGCAAGCCCGAGCGGAGCTATCGCAGGAAGCTGCGACGGGAACGCGAGAAGCCCGAGCAGGAAGAAGACGAGCATCTGCATAAGGCCTGTGAGCCCGTCAAAGAAATTTACAAGAGATTGCTTGTGGTTTATTTTTGCGTTGCCGAGGATGATGCCCGTAATATAAGCAGAGAGATAGCCGTTACCTCCGACAACCTCGGGAAGCGCAAATGCCGCGATGGCGACAGCGACCATGAACACGCCGTCAAAGCCTGCCGAGAAAAAGCGGAAGCGGCGGAAAAAGCGGATTGCAAGATATGCGATGAGAAAGCCTCCTGCAAGGCCGAAGAAGAGCTGTGCAAACAGCAGCCACGCAATATCTTCGCCGCCGGAATTTCCGTTCATAAGCGAGAGGATTGTAATTGTGAGCATATATGAAAACGGGTCATTGCTGCCGCTTTCAACCTCGAGCAGAGATGCTGTGTTTTCACGGAGGTTGAGGTGCTTTGAGCGGAGCACGGAAAAAACGCTGGCGGCATCTGTCGAGCTGATGACAGAGCCTATGAGAAAGCTCTCGAGAAGTGCGAGCTTCAGGACATAGTGGCAGAAGAGGCCGACGAGCCCTGCCGTGGCGACTGTGCCGAGCGTGGACATCATAATAGCTTTTGCCGCAACAGGGCGCGCAGCAGTCCATTTTGTGCCGAAGCCGCCATAGAACATTATGAAAATAAGCGCGAAAACACAAATATTCTCGGCGAAGCCATAGTTGTCAAACGGAATTTTCACAAGCCCATCGGAACCGAAGAGCATGCCTATGAAAATAAACGCAAGCAATACGGGAACGCCGAGCTTATGAGACACGCGGTTGAAAATAACACACAGAAAAATAGCTATTGCACCGAGCAGCAGATAAAAATCCAAAACTTAAACCTCCGATTATTCTTCATATTAAAATAATAGCATAAATTCCGGGCATATGTCAATGTGGTGTTTGCATTGAAGCGCAGTTTGGTGTATAATGGTAAAAAACAGGTGATAAAAAATATGCAGGGGGGAAATGCTTTATGACAAACCTCTTTTTCAATCCGGTGAAGGTCTTTTCCGGGCGCGGTTGCGTCGGGGAATATCCGTGGAAAAGTCACGGCAAAAAATGTATGATAGTGTGCGGCTCACATTCCGCAAGGCTTTGCGGCGCGCTTGACGATGTCCGCGATGCGCTCACGGCACAGAACATAAAGTTCATAATCTTCGATCGCGTCGAGCAGAACCCGACAGTCGAAACCTGCAAGGAGGCCGGCGACATCGCGCGCGAGGACAAAGTCGATTTCATAATCGGCATAGGCGGCGGCAGCCCTCTTGATGCGGCGAAGGCGGCGGCATATTTTGCGTCAAATCCTCATCTCACGGTCGAAACGCTCTATGACGGCGAATGCAAATCAGATCCTCTGCCTGTGATTGCGATACCGACGACTGCAGGAACAGGTAGCGAGGTCACGCAATATTCCGTTCTGACCTGCAGAAGAATCGAAAATAAGAAAACGCTGAAAACTCCGAAAATCTTCCCGGTCGCGGCGCTCCTTGATGCTGAATATACTGTCACGTTGCCGCAGAGCATCACAAATGCGACAGCCGTTGATGCGCTGTGCCACGCTGTTGAGGGCTATCTCTCAAAGGGTGCAAACCCGGTTTCGGATGCGCTTGCGGAAAAGGCGATGTTCTATGTCGGGCGTTCTCTCCGCTCGCTCATAGAGGGCAGGCTTGATTTTGCTCTGCGCGAGAGGCTGTTGCTCGGCTCGATGCTTGCAGGTATGGTAATATCCGTTACGGGCACGTGTTTTGTTCATTCGTTCGGTTATCCGTTCACCTATTTCGAAGGCCTTTCCCATGGCGAAGCAAACGCCTGCTTCTTGCCTGATTTTGCGGAATACACTGCGCGTGTTGCCGAGGACAAGGTTATGCGTGTATACCGCTTGTGCGGCGTAAAGACACACGAGGAATTCCGCTCACTTATCGAGCGCGCTGTTCCGTGCGATTGGAAATTCGATCGCGACGCCGTTATGAAATATTCAAGAATAGGCGGCGGTGGCGGCAGCGTCAACAAGGGGCTCTATGAACCGACGGCTGACGACATATACAATATGTATAAAAAATATATAATATAACTTATTGGATATAAAAACAGTGTGAGGATCGCTTGATCTTCACACTGTTTTGCTGTCTTTTAATATGTATCAGTCCTGCCTGTTTTCTCGCAAACAGGCAGAGGATATATTAGCCTCTAACCGAGCATATTCAGTATATACACTGCAATTATTTTCGCAAATTCCAGAAGCTTGTCACATTCGATGAACTCATCCGGCTGATGCGCACCGCCCTCCTCCCGGAACGTGCGTGCAGCGCCAAAGGTGAATGCATTGCGGCTTCCGTATTTTGAAATAACGGAAAGATCCGAAAGACACGAGCCGCAGACAACCGGTTCACAACCGCTCACCTCGCGCGCGGCATCAAGCATCTTTTTTATATCCGGTGCATCCGGCTCACAGAATACATAATGGAAGAAACGTGTGTATGGCACAAAGCCTTCGCCGATGATTCCCATAGGCTCAAGCACAGAAGCAAACTTTTTCTCGAGAAGCGCAAGCTCGTCATAGATTTCCTTCTCTGTTTTATCTGTGTAATACATAAAGTGAATCTCACCGCGATTTAAATCCGTTCCGTTGCACCCTGCGCGTATTCCCTGATAAGTCATCGAGCTTTCGGGGAAAACCGTTCCGTTATAATACTTATTTTCAGAAAGCTCGGTATATCTGTTTTGCTTAAATTCCTTTAAGACATCCATAATAACCGGAATTGCGCGTGCGGAAAGCTCTGCGCTGTCGACGGTATCACGGGTGCGGTAGAGATATTTTGCCTCCTGACCGCCTGTTGCACAGTGCCAAATCTGGTCGTGCTCGCCGTCAAGATTCAGTATGTGCTCGCAAGGATATTTGAGAACGGATGACAATGCTCCGTGTGAGCCTCCTGCCTCCTCGTCCGAATATGCAGAGAAGAGAAGATTCTCCTTCGGAACAAAACCGATCTCTTTTAAAAGCTTCATAACAAAGAGCGCGGCGGCAACTCCGTATTTGTCGTCGCTTGCGCCTCTGCCGTAGATTTTTTCGTCCTTTATGAGTCCCGAAAGCGGCGGAACGGTCCAGTTTGATATATCGCCTATCTCGACGGTATCGGTATGAGCCATAAGCATAAGCCCGTTTTTGTTCTCTTTTCCCGCAAGTGTTGCAACAACGCTAAAACGGTTCTCAAGCGCGCGCCCGGGCCAATAATCGGGGTGTTTTTCAAATCCCTCAAGCTCCGTCGGCGCAAACATATCGGCAGCTATTCCGATATCTTCGCAGTATGACTTTATATATCGGGCACACTCCTCTTCGTTGCCGTAGTATGCAAAATTTTCAGAATTGATTTTCAGAAGCTCCGAGAGAAGTGCGAACAGCTCTTCGCGTCTTTCATCTATCAGCTTCAGTATACACTCTTTCATATATATCCCTCATTTTCAAGAATTACTGCTTTGATTATAATATTAATTGTAATACAAATCAATATCGAAGAATTATAAAAGCCTTGCACCCAAGAAGAAATACGCCGCACAATGCGCATCCGTGAAAGCGACCTTAATCTCCGACATTGACAGACTCGGAAATATTCAGCACCGCAATGCTTTCATTTGCAAAGCGGATCGACGAATAGAAATACCGTGCCCTCATGTGCGTATTAGTAGTGTTTATATGTCAAAAAAATACCCCACACGAAACAATAGCAACTTTTTGCACAAACGATTTCGTGTGGGGATATTTTATGCCGTAACCAAGGATAGGTTACGGCGGAGTAAATCAGAGGTAAGACTGAGTAACTCCCGCTCTCTGGTTCGATAAAGTATTTTTCGGTATTTTGCATCATCACAATTTTTTAACTGCTATATTTTATCAAGCTTACCGAAAAGAGTGATAAACTGCCGTTCTTTATAATATCTGTCCATAGAAAGTCCAAAGCACTTTTTGAATGTCCGCGATAAATTCGTTATATCTCCCAGACCCGAAAATCTTGCTGTCTCATCTTTCGAAAAACCAAAGCCATAAAACATAATAGCTTGATAAAGTCTTATTGACGTCAGAACCTGGTTGCAGGTATAACCGGTAAAGAGCTTGAAATTTTTTGTGAGCGTTCCTCGCGAAACGGATAAAAGTTCACAAATATCGTCAATAACAATTTTCTTTTGGTAGTTATTGTTAAAATATTCTATGGTTTTGAAAACCATTTCCTTGTTTTTCTGTATAGGTTTCGAAATTTTAAAATCAGATGTGGTTTCGCACATCATACCGAGCAGGTCGGCGATTAAGGCTGCTATTTTGTCAAAGTTTGTTCCGGATTTTGAGTTAACCTCTGCTCGTAATGAATATATAATCGAATTTGCAAGAGGGATCCTTTCGGAATCAAACTGATAGAAATGCGGAATTAAAAAACCGTTGAAGAAGGTGCCGTTCAGGAGAAAAGGGAAAAAGTTATATCCTCTGTCGGAAAGAAATGTATCATAAAAGGAAATAAAGCTGATAACGGGTGTGTCGTCTGATTTATGCAAGTTCGGAGTGTGACCTGTAAACGGCGGTATTATCGCACAGGAACCGGCGGTTTGGATATATTCCCTGCCGTTTATAGAGTGTATCAGACTGCCGGAATTCACATAACAAAGCTGCATATTGCCGTGCATATGTGCGACGTTCCTTCTTCTGGTGCATTCTGTTGAAAGTCTGACCGATTGCTTCCCAAGATGATGTGTATCCGCATATTCCGGAATCAGCATATGAATCACCCCTTATGATAAACATACCACAGTTTCAAAAATTCGTCAACAAAAAATTATCCGATTTGTCAAAATGAGGTGATTGAATAGTTTGGATATAAAGTATAAAATAAGTTTATACAATAAACTATGTTGGGGTGTTATACTATGAAAAAGATTATAAGTGTATTTTTAATAATAGCAACGCTTGTTGCTATGCTCCCTACAGGGGTAGTGCTTGCCTCGGATAAACCAGCGGAGTCGTATGAATATAAATTTACGGCTGCCGCGATAGGTCAGACCAAAAACACAAATATCTATAACGGAACAAAATTGGCGGGCTATGGGTTTGGAAACGTCAAGGATGGAAATGCGTGGAAATTGGTGCAGGTTTTAGGCGGAGCGAGCAAAGAAGCCGTTCAGGCGAACAAATCCAATTTTGTTATATTCGCAGCACAGAGCGCTTCATCTTCGGCAGAAGCCGATGCAAACGCAATTGTTTTCCAGCTTTATATCGGCGACTACGCCACTGAGACACCTGCAACTTCAGGCACATATACACCAACACTGACAAATCCTCAGGATGGAAAACAAAATCACTATGGAATAACAGATTTATATCTTGTAAGCTCTGCGGCTGTAAGCAAAAACAGTTGGAAGGTAACCTCTCTCGAAGAGGTGCAGAAGATAATAGACAGTGCGGCAAAGCTTGGAAGCGGAAATGAAAGCTCTGCGGCTGATGTCGTTCATTTATCATCGGAAAACGACTGCAAATCTGCCGCAAATGATTTTAAGAAAACAGCGGAGAGGGTGTATATCACCGGCGGTTATTATTATCTTATTGCAACAGTCAGCAAACCGGAGGGATGGTCCGCTTCGACAAGCTCCGCTTATACCGACAACGAGGTTTTCGGTACAATTTCAAATCTTAAGCTTACAAAGGTGAAGGAGCTTACCGATGTCACTGCAACTATAGAAAACCCGAAGAAGGGTCATAAGCTTCAGACGCCCGTGGTTACGTGGCTGTCAGACGGAGAGGAAATTGACGGAAGCGCGGGAACAGTTAAAATTGGAATTCTCGAAAATGCTGATAATGCACTTCGCAAGGACGATAATGGGGATATATGGGCTGTCGGAGACGGAAAAGCAAAAGTACGCGTCACCGGCACTCTTGCGGGTATTTCAAAATATGCCGATGTAGAAATTTCTGTTAT
>JAFQVE010000355.1 GCA_017408185.1 Oscillospiraceae bacterium
CCGTCGAAGCATATATCGTTGAATCACTTGCGTTCAGCAACGCAGTCCAGCCGTATCCTGCAAATGACTTATACGTCCATTCGGGTCCTATCTTTGCACCGTTTGTTGTAATCGCAGTTGCCGGTGTTCTATACTCCGAAAAATCAATAGTAAATATTGTCGGTTCCGTCAACCCCGGCTCTGTTGCAAATGAGACTGCCGGCAAGAGCGACATAAACATTGCGATTGCAAGAACCATTGATAATAATCTTTTCGTTTTACTCATTTTACTTTTCTCCTTTTCTTATTTTTTTATTCTAAGCAAGAATACAGCGCGTTTGTCATTTCATAGCGCGTTCTTCTTTGCCAGCCTGAATAATGCTGAAAATAAACCATTGAAAGCTCATTTTCAGTATCTACAAGGGAAAATCCTCCACCTGAGCCATCCCATCCGAATTCGCCGAGTGGGGACAATGCTCCGCTTTGCGTTTTGTCGATATGGGTGCGTACCCCAAGCCCGAAACCGTAGCCCGGCATTGATTTTTGAAGCGCGGATCTATCCATATTCGCCGAATGGTCGGTTTTCATAAGCCTTATTGATGCCGGTGAGATTATCCGCTCCCCTGTTTTTCCGACACCTCCGCAGGCAAGCGCATCAAGAAATGTTACGTAATCCTCTGCACACGAGCAAAGATCACTTCCGCCGCTCTGATAGCTTTCGATGAGACAGTCCGTTGTTTCCGTGCGCTCAGGCAAGCCATTCTCACCTTTGCGGTAAAGCGTCGCAAGGCGTTCCTTTCTCTCCCCGCTTTTGGGGACATTGAAAAAGGTATCCTTCATTCCGAGCGGTTTGAAAATATGCTTCTCCATATATTCGCCGAGCTTCATTCCGGACCACACTTCAACGAGCGCGCCGAGAACATCGTGGCTTAAGCTGTAGCGATAGCGCGTTCCCGGCTCAAAGCCCAGAACGGTTTTTGAAAGCTCGCCCGCAAGCTCACGCGTGCTTGTTCTTCCCTCATTTATCGCCGCGACTATTGCCGGAGTTCTTGTGTTATAATCAAGCCCTGAGCTCATTGTGAACAGATGCCTTACCGTGAGCGGGGTTTTTGCAATCCGTACATTCTCGGTTGTTGTGAACGTTGCGCCGCTCTTTCCAGTTGCAACTGTTTCAAGCTCATTTCCGCAGCTCTCTGTCTCTGCAACCTTGAGCGTTTCAAACTCAGGCAGATACATCGAAACCTGATCGTTTAGGAGGAATTTATTCTTTTCCATAAGCTGAAGCGCAGATATGCAGGTTATCATCTTCGTCATCGAATATATTTTATATATTTCGTTACCTTGCATCGGTTTTTGCGCTTCGAGATCGCTCATTCCTGCACGACAGTCGAATATTTCCTCGTGACTTTTATATACCTTGCAGTGCAATCCCGGAACGTGGTCACGTTCAAGAAACATATCCATACAGCTTTTGAGATTGGTAAAATCCATCTTTCCGTTCCTCCTCATTATCGTATTTTTTCGTTTCTGCTATTTTTTCAATACCGTAAGCTCTTTCTTTCTGTCCTTCAGATATCCCATAAACTCCTCAACGCCCTTTTCAAAATTACGGTGGCACCAGAGGGTGTAATACTCTTCGGAAATCCAATCCGTAAGCGTTATAAGTTCGTCGATTTCTTCGTTCGTTACCGGCTCACCGATACGTATTTTGCAAATTTCCGATGAGAGAATGACCATCTTGGAATTCAAGATAATTTCTCGCTTGAGCTGTTCATCAAATTCAAGCTTTTCAATATCTGCAAGCACCTTTTTTACATATTCGGTAACGTTGTTAAAGTAAAATGCATCTCCGCAGTCCTTAAGGTCATACAGATGCGCGTATTTCGTCTGTGAAATCGGGAACTGGAAAAGCTCACCGCACATCGTTCCGACGTGAACGCGCTCCGGCTCAAGCAAATAATAGTTCGCCATACGGTACATAAGCCTTGATACCTTCACTCCGCCGAAAACAACCTCATCAACATAGCTTTCAGCATTGCGGATGAAGTCCGCCTTGAAAGATTCGCCATCCTGTTCCGCACCGATGTTCCATGCATACTGTCCTGCAAGCGCCGCGGGAACGAGGCTCCACACTCCGAAATGCGGATGTGCTTCACCGCAGCCCCAATCCGTCATAAGCAGTCCCCGCGCACCGTATTTTGCACCGATTTCCGCCGCCGTGCGGATGTTAAAGGAGGTTACATCCGCGCGTCCGGTAAAGCTCTTGTGCGTATTGCACGACGGACAGACGTAATAATTAAGGTTTGCGTTTTTAAAAGCAATGCAATGCTCTGTCATAAGCTGAGACTGAATAAGCTCGTATCCCCACTCAAGAACTACGGAGTCCTTCGGAATCATATCATAAAGCTTTTCGCTCTTGTAAATC
>JAFQVE010000356.1 GCA_017408185.1 Oscillospiraceae bacterium
TTCACGGATATTTTATGAGCCCGAGCGGAAATGCTTTCGCAGTTGCATCTCCCGATAAAATAGCTTCATATACACTTGAATACGGCCGTACAACGACCGAGGGCGAAAATGAAGCAGAATACGGTCATCGGATACATACTGCTACGCTTAGTCTGCTCCACAAAGCACCGCTTCCCGAGCGGCATCCCGAAGGTGTCGGCTTATTAAAAAGCGGAGAGAGCAGAGAATTTAATGTTTACCTGATTCCGCTGAGCTCTGTCGACGAATACGCAGTGCGGGTTTCCGATATATGCGGTATTCCCGTTATCACGGCAGATTTGTACACATATCCGAAAAACAGCAATATTCAGCTTAAGGTTCATTCAAAAGAACGCTACAGCATCACATACATTGCTCCTGACGGTCGAGTGATGACCTCTCCTCAAATGATCGAATACGGAGTTTACACTGTAAGGGTGACCACCGAATCGGGAAAGGTTTCTGAGGCAAAGTTTTATTGCAGAAAGCCGTGGGAGTGGTATTTAAAGCAAGCAAGGCTTGAGGCAATGCAAAAGCCACAGAAGGCTACAACTCACGCGGAAAGCTGGTACGGCTTTTTCTCTGCGTTTCTTGCGGCAAAGCATTATCCGGAAGCGGAGCTTGACGCAGCTCTGTCATCCCATTTCGACGAAGTTATTCCACTTATGTTTGATTTGGACAAAGCAAAACCAATTGTCGCACCGGAGCGCATACAAAATGCATCTACACTTATAAGCGTTCTTATAGATAAATATGAAGTAAGTCCGGAAGAAAACAAGAAATATCTGCATCTTGCATCGGCGTTTGGCGACTGGCTTATGACAAGGCAAAAGGATGACGGAGGCTATTATAAAAACAATACACTATACACCTGCGTTATTTACATTGCAAAATCAATGCTTGAGCTCTGCGAGGCAGAGAAGAAAGCAGGAATGCTTGATGAATATACACGTCATTATCTTTCTGCTTCCCGTGCAACAGAACAGCTTGCAGAGAGGCTTGAGAATATTCAGACCGAGGGGGAACAGACGTTTGAAGACGGAATGATATCCTGTTCTGCGTTGCAGCTTGGAATGTATGCTCTGACATTGCCCGAAAACAAACGCAAAAGCTTTGCAGATGCGGCGATTCATATGGATAAGCTTCATGCGTGCCTTGAACAAAAGCTTGTTCCCGATTGCCGTACAAACGGTGCAAGCATCCGCTTCTGGGAAGCCCAGTATGACATTATGTTCAACAAAAATTTTATATGCAGTCCGCACGGCTGGAGTGCTTGGACAGCCTATGCAAAATATTATCTTTATCTTCTTACGGGAAAAGAGCAATATTTAAAAGAGCTTTTCAACATACTCGGAGCTTGCGTTCAGCTTGTGTCTCTTGACGGAAAGCTCCGTTGGGCATTCGCAAACGACCCGTATATAAAAGGTGAACGGTTAGTACCTGATACAAAAAGCCCCATAAAAGACGGTTATACTTCGGTAAAGCTTGAAAATTCAGCTTATCGCGGAAGATATACTGAGGCGGTTGTCGGAGAAGAATATATGGATATGATTTCCGGATGGTACCGTACCGGAGAGCAAAGACTCACGGGAGGATATATCGGATGTCCGCTCATTTTCCCGGATAAACTTGATTACAGTGCAGATGTTCAGGGCGGATCGTGCGACAACGATGTTCATGAGATATTCAAATGCCTTGAAGAAACAGTGTTGAAAAAGGCTTTTGTTATCGAACGTGAAGATGGAGAAATTGTGGCGTATAACTGTGATGCAGCTTTAAACAACGGTGTGGTTGAAATAAGTTTTTATGAAGAAGCAGACTATCTGCACACAAACTTTAAAACTACACGCATAGTTAAGGTCGGGGAATATACATACGAAGCCACAAAAGGAAGCTGTATGACAAGAATAAAATAACAGCTTCTCATCTAAAATGCTACGATAAAATCAGAAATTTACCCTTGTGAGGAATAGTAATGAAGAAAGAAATACTCTTAGTATTTAAAACGCACCTTGATATTGGATATACCGACTATGCCAAAAGCGTTGTACGAAGCTATCTTGATGTCTTTATCCCTAATGCCATAAAGGTCGGATACAAGCTTCGTGATACAAAAACTCCGTTTGTGTGGACGGTAGGCTCGTGGCTCATATGGAAAGCGCTGAAAGAAGATACCGACGGTAACATCGAGCAGGCGATACGCGATGGAATAATCACCTGGCATGCACTCCCGTTTACCTCACATACAGAGCTTATGAATAAAGAACTGTTTGAATATGGCCTTGAAATTTCCAAAGAGCTTGATAAAAAATTCGGCAGAAAGACGATTGGCTCGAAGATGACAGATGTTCCGGGGCACACAATCGGTATGGTGCCGCTACTAAAAAAAGCAGGAATTGAATTTTTGCATATAGGCGTAAACCCGGCAACACCTAATCCCGATGTGCCACCGGTGTTTCGGTGGAGATGCGGAGAGGACGAAATCATCGTTGCATATGAGGATAGCTATGGCGCATGCTCTGACTACGGCGATTTTGCGGTATATTTCGCTCACACCAATGACAACATCGGTCCGCAGTCCGAGCAGGATGTTCTAAATGTCTATAAAATGCTTTCGGAAAAATATCCCGATTGCACCATCCGTGCCGCAACGCTCAACGATGTTGCGGAAAGAATGATGAAACTCTCAAAACTTCCGGTTATTGAACAGGAAATAGGAGATACATGGATTCATGGAGCCGGAACAGATCCGAAGAAGGTGGGTATGTACCGCGAGCTTTTGCGGCATATCGAAACATATGGAATAAACTCAGATATTAAAGAAAGCCTTCTCCTTGTTCCCGAGCATACGTGGGGAATGTGCCTGCAAAGATATTTTGACAACAAGACTGACTGGTTTCAAAATGAGCTTGAAAACACAACCGATATGGAGAGAAAAAAGCGCTTTGAAGCCTCATGGGATGAACAGCGAGAGTACATAAAGAACTCTGAAAAAGAGCTTGGTATAAACGTTGATTACACATTATCAGAGCCGGATTTGACTGGCTTTGAAAAGTGTGAATATGCAACGGATATAGAAATAAGCTGGCAGCTCTTTGACAGAAGCGATTATGAAAGATATAAAGAAAAATATCTTACGCTAACGCCCGAAAACGCAGAATGGGCACTGTGGGATGATACAAAGCCGGGGCTTCCCGAATACTTTGGCGGAATATATCCGGCAGTTGCGACGGAGAGCTATAAAAAAGACGGAGAATATCTCATAAGGCTTGAATTTGAAAAAGACATCTCCGAAAAATACGGGCTTCCGCACTTCTGGATACGTGAAGACGGCAGGAATGTTTCAATAGAATGGTTCGGCAAAAAGGCAAACCGACTTCCGCAGGCATTCTGGCTTAAATTCAA
>JAFQVE010000357.1 GCA_017408185.1 Oscillospiraceae bacterium
AGTCAGGGGAGACTCTCCGTACATCTCGTTGCATTTTGCCGAAAAATGACTGCTGTCAAAGAAACCACATTCTTCTGCAATCTCAGAAACACTCTTTCTTGTCTGCTTGAGCATATGCATTGCGTGGCTCATTCGTAAAAGCGTGGTGTAATTATTGCAGGTTCGACCTATCGTAAAGTTGAAATTTGTCGTAAATGTTCTTCGTGACATCATTGCGGCATTTGAAAGATCGTCAATGGTTATTTTGTTTGAAAAATTCTCCCGGATGTATGAAAGAGAGTTATCAAGACACTCGTTTTTAGTTCTGGTTGTGGTGATTTCTCGTTTTGAAGCAATTCTTTCCGAGGTGTTTGTGCATAGCTCCAGAAATCTTGCAACATATGCCATTATCTTATTAACGTGCATTGCAAGGTGGTTGTTGTATTCCGAAAGTATATCCTCGCAGAGCATATCCGCCATATCCTTTGTCTTTCCGGTGAGAACGATGTGGGGATTGAGATAAAAAGAATCAAAAAAGCCTGATGCATAACTTCGGGTAAGGTATGGGACGTGCTGCTTTTCAAGCTCATTCTTCCTGATTGAGATCTGAAAAACACGGGCACTTGATGTGTCGGTTTTTGAAGCATCAATCCTGTGCATCATATAGGGGAAAACAAGCATGGCACTTCCCGGTCCCTGAGGAATTGTAACTCCATTTATCGTGTGGTCATATTCTCCCGAGACGGTATACCATATCTGCAGATAATCGTGCCAATGGTTGTTGCTTATTCTTGTGTCTCGGAGAAGCTGCACCGTTATGGGCAAAACATTGAATATATAATTGCCGCTGCTGGGCGAAAACGTATTCTCGTTATAAGGAGCAACAAAAGCACTCTTCACACAAATTCCCCCTTTCAAAAATTTATTTTGCAAGATTATAATATACCATATCGGAATATATTTCAAGATAGTAAAATCGGAAAATCAGGCAAAGTTAAAATTGATTTACCCATTTTTCCGATTTTGTGCATTGTGTTGATTTCTTGCGGATGTTAGAATGATTTTGCAAAGAAAAGAACTGTAAGAAAAAAATAATTTACTTTGCCCATTTTTCCTTTTTTTGACGTTGCTAAAGTAAAAGCGAAATGTTACAATACAATTAAGAAAATATATACAAATGGAGGTTTGTGTGTTATGAAAAAAATATTATCAATCCTTATAGCACTTACAATGCTTGTAAGTATGATACCCTCAGTATTTGCGGAAGGGGAGACGGAAACGGAAACCCCTGTTGTATCTGTTGTTAAGGAATATACTTTGGGTGTTGAGTCGCCGGGAAGCGGTCAGGTGGTTGTCACCTTGGCACGAAATACAGCAGCCGACGGATATTTTGAACATAAAATCGGTGATAAATCATATTATCTCAATACTTATTATCATAAGGATTATGGAACACGTGGCTGGAGAATACTCGGCGTAAACGACGAGATGATTATGAAGGCTTCCGATTACGAAGGACGCATTTATCGTCTTTTTAAAGATGATGAGCCACGCAACTTCATTCAGGCATATGTTGGCTATAACGGAAAGTCATCAGGTGCATATTCGGGAACGGAACCGCAAGTTTCTCTTGCGCTTGCCCTGCAGGCACCTGAAAAGACTGCATTCTACATTCCGGTGCTCGGCTATGGTAAGGGTAACGGCGGCGAAATGGAATACTTCTATATCGACAGCCTTTCTGCGGAAAAAGATAAAGCCGAAGATTACCTTGTAGATAAAAACAAGGTAACCAAAAGCTCTTCGGGAAGACTTGCAGGTGCAGTATACACAAGCACCGGTGATGAAATAGTTGTTGGTGTAAGCAACTCCACACCGGGTAACAAAGACTACCGATTTGGAAAAATTACGTTTACGGAAATTCTTGAGCCCACCATTTCTCTTGCGAAAACGTCATATTCATTCAATATAGATGATGGAGACACAACAAACGATTCGGTTGTAACTTCCGTAACAATAAGCGGTTCAATACTCACTTCTGCAACAGCAAGTTCGACGGCAGTTGAAATGCCGGTATCAAATAATTATATTACATACAAGAGCTCCGATGAAAGCGTTGCCAAGGTTTCTGCAGATGGAACAATCACCGCAGTCGGAAAAGGTACTGCAACAATCTCTGCCGAAACAAAAGACGGTGCATATAAAACAGCGGACACAACTGTTAAGGTAACAGGAAAGCTTGCCGGCAGAGAGTATTCATTTACAAGTGAAGGTGTGACCACTGATCTTTCTACAGTTTCTGACTGTGGAACGCTCGGTTGGAAATATCTTGATATGGCTGCTGTTATTGAGAACAACCTGCAAACTCACATTGCTCAGTTTGGAACATCGGCAAACGGACTTATTTTCTATCTTAAGACCAAGAAGATTGAAAGTCCGCTTCAGTTTGCACTTTCTCTTGAGGCTCCTGCAAAGTCTGCATTCTATGTTCCTGAGGCAGATATTTATATCAACAATTCCAAAATGAACTGTGTTAATTGGTATATAACAGCCCCAATTGAAGGAAAAACTCAGGTTGAGGATTATCTGTTGGATACTTACAAAGTTACGACAACAGATATGATTAAATATAATGCACCGACTCAGGTTTCTGAAAAGGTTATATATGCGACATCCGAAGAAGAACTGGTTTCGGCAATGTCTGCAGAAAAAGACGACTATAAGTTTTTCAGCCTTTATTTAGCAGAGCTTATCAATCCTGAATTGAAGCTTACTCTCAAAAGTTCCTCTCTTGATGTTTCCGCGGCACCCACAACAACTGCTTCCGCAACTGTCAGCGGAACAACTCAGGAAAAGACCATCAATAGGACAATTACAGATAAGTGTGTTGCATCAGGCAGTATCACCTACAAATCCACCAACGAAGCTGTCGCAAAGGTTTCCGCAGATGGCACAGTCACAGCCATTGGCGCAGGTGAAGCAAAAATCTATGCCGAGAGTAAAGATGGACTTGTTAAGTCAAATGAAGTAACGGTAACAGTTACAGCTCCTGCGGCACCGGAGGATGATGAAGAGCTCTCCGATGCATTTGAAGTCACGGAAGCTCCGGCAACAGGTTATGTTGAATCCACAGTAACAGGCCTTACAGACGACAGCACAATCGAAGCAGAAAAGAACTCTGACGGCACATTCACGCTTACTGCTCCCGAAACAAAGGAAAATGCAAAGTTCCTCTATTGGGCAAAGGGAATGACTAATGCCAAGAAGATAGTTTCTTTCGATAGCGAGCTTTCAAACTATATGCCTGAAGAGGACGGTAAGAACTACCTCATCGCAGTATATGAAGACGATGTTTCCGACACAGCGGAGTATTATAATGCAAACGGTCAGCGCATCGCAACGGTAAATGAACCGGCACTTCCTTCAATGGCAGGTTATGGCAAAGCAACAGGCTGGGCAAAGTATGGCGAAACAAATATCTATGTTGCCGAATATGCAGGCAAAACACAGCCCGATAACGTAACGGTAACGGTTGACGGAAACGAGCAGACAGTTCCTTACGGCACAAAGATTACCTGCACCGCAGACAGCACAAAGGAAAACTTCAAGTGCTGGACAAAGTCGGGTATTAACGGAAAAACAGAAATAGTAAGCACAAGCAAGACATATTCATTCAATGCGTGGGAAGATTGCACAGTCACGGCAATATACGAAGAGCACACATATACAGGCTCAACGCATAAGATTATTCTCGATACCTTTACTGCAGGCGATGTAACTGCAATTATGGCAGAGTTTATCGGTCTTTCGGATGCAGTTGAAAAGGGAATTATGTATAACGGAACAAAGATTGCAATGACAAAACCCGGAAATCAGTTCACAGTAACAGCAGATGAGGGTGGAACCTTCAAGGGTTATGCAATCATTGGAAATGCAACCGACGGATATACAATGATAACAGACGGTGAAACCACGGTAAGCAAATAAAACGTTCTATAGCGGAGAGACCTTCTCTCCGCTATAATAAACAGAAGGGAGAAAGAATATGAAAAGATTATTATCATTACTTCTTGCAATTACAATGATAGTCAGTCTCTTGCCGATTGCTTCGGCAGAAGAAGAGAATGAACCTCAGGTTCTCTCAAATGAGGCTGCAGGTCTAACACTTGTCTATGACCTTAACGGTGTAATGGTAGACTTTAAAAATGAAGGTGCAACCTTAACCGGTGCGGACAGCTTCTTCGGAGAAGGCTACTATGCCATTGACTATGATGCAACCGGTGGATTCTTTGAATATGCCGCAAATAAATCAAAAGACAAATACAGCTGGAATGAAGATGGCTATAACTACCCTGCAAAGGTCGGCAGTCGTCAGGTTGCCGAGGCAAAGGCAGGCACCACGGGCGCAAGCGGTATCCAGATGCTTGGCTACTACAGATCCAGTGAAGGACTTCTCAACAACTGGTTTGCAATAAAGATAAACGTTCCGAAGAGCGGCAAATATACTCCCAAGGCAAGCTATTGGAAGTATAATAAGGATGGAGAAACATATCTCGATTATTATCTTATCAAAGATACCGGTGAGGAAATAAGTGTAGCACTTGATGAAACAAGGCTTTCAATCGAAAGTGAATATTATATCGGAAGCAAATTCTGCAATGATACCACAGCGGCAGGTTCGCAGAGAATTGTTCTGAATGAAGCTTTTGAGAATGACGTAACGCTCGAAGAAGGCGAGTATTATCTTGTATATAAGCCTCGTGTGGTAACAGTTGCACCGGACTATATCGGCAACTATGCTATGGCATCAAACTTCACTCTTGATGGCGGAAACACCGCTGACCCCGTTCCGATGGGAGCAACCGTCACCTGCGATTCCGACAGAGTGTTTGATGGTGGAGATACGGCGCAGCTTTCAGCATTCGTCTTTATGAGTGACAAGACGAAGAAGAAAACAACTGATGTAAAGTTTGTTTCCCTTACTCCGGAATTTGCAACGATTGATGAAGCAACAGGCGTTATAACAGGTGTTGCACCCGGTGAGGCAGAGTTTGAAGTAACAGTAACAGAAAACGGAAAAGAATTCAAAGCATATTATTCTCTCCCGGTTTCCGATAACAGACTTTCGGGTATAACTGTAAAGTATGCTCTTTCTTCATTGATAAAAAAGCTTAAAGCAGAGGGCGCAACGCTCAAAGGCGCAGACAGCTTCTTCGGAGAAGGATTCAATGCGTTTTCTTATGATGCGACAAACGGATTTTTTGAATATGCCGCTAATTTGTCAAGAGGAAAGTACAGCTGGAATGATGATGGATATGACTATCCTGCTTCGATTGGAAGCCGCCAGATTCTTGAAGCAAAAGAAGGCGCAAGCTCTTTCGGCGGTGTGCAGATGCTTGCTTATTACAAGGCATCTGAAGGGGAATTCAAAAACTGGTTTGCAATAAAGATTAATGTTCCGAAAAGTGGCGTCTATACTCCCAAAGCTTCATACTGGCAGTATAAGAAGCCCGGTGAAACAAAGCTTGATTTCTATCTTATAAAAAATACGGGTGAGGAGCTTAGTGTCGCACTTGACGAAGCAAGGCTTTCTCCCACAAGTGAATATTATATCGGAAGCAAAGATTGCGAAAACCCCAATGCAAGCGGCTCGCAGTCGTATACCTACGATGAAAGCTTCGGAACAACAGTTAATCTTGAAGAGGGCGAATATTATCTCGTCTATAAAACTCGAGTCATAACAAAGGCTGCAGACTATCAGGGTCACTATGCCATGGCATCGGATTTCACCCTTGATGGCGGAAACATAAAAGAACCTGCCCCCATGATGGCACGTTTCCATACTGATAAGAGCAGCATCTATTCAAACGGTGGTACAGCAAAGGTAAATGCAACGGTTTATTTAAGTGATGGTACAACAGTTGTGATTGATGATGTTAAAGTAACATCGCTCACTCCCGAACTTGCAGAAGTCAATGATACTTTCAGCGTAATCATCGGTAGAGGGCTCGGAAAAGCAAAGTTTGATGCCGAGATAACCTACGGCGGAAAGACTCTTTCGGGAGAATTTGAAGTAGATGTTACAGAAAATCCCACAAAGCCGGGAGATGGATCACTTTTATACTATGATATTTCAACATGGCTTGACAATGTTGAAGGCGAAGTCAATGGCTCCGGTGCTATTGGCGGACTCGGCTATAAGGCAATAACTTATGAATCAACAAATGGTATGTTTGAATATGCCGCAAATAAAACAGGCAACAAATACAGCTGGGAAGACGGGGGAACGGACTTTACAACATATCCGGGAAGCTCTGAAAGAAGATTCCGCGTAGCGGCAGATTCAAAGCGCAACGGTCTCCAGATGTATGTTACAAAAAAAGGTTGGTGGGCACTTAAGATAAATGTTCCGGAAACAGGACTTTACATGCCTGCAGCCACATATTGGACATATAACAGACCCGGTGAATCTTATCTTGATTACTTCGTTATCAAGAATGACGGAAGTGAAATGAGCACTCTCCTTAATGATTCAAATCTCACAACCGAAAACAGCGGATATATCGGAAGCAAGAGAAATGAAGATACATCGATAAGCGGAAGCGCCTCACAGACCTTCGTTTACGATGAGCCGTTCGGTGAACCTGTTCAACTTGAAGCAGGTGAGTATTATCTCGTTTACAAGCCTCGTTCAGTATCCGGTTCAGATACATACGGCTGTGCATCAAACTTCTCTCTTGACGGCGTAAACTGCCTTAAGAATCTTATTATCAACGTTGATACAGACCTCTATACAGGTGAATCGGAAGAAATTAAGCTTTTCCCGACACGCCTTGACGGAACGGTAATTGACTTGAGTGACATTAAGGTTACTTACAGCACATCTAACAGAAACATACTCACAGTCGATGAAAATGGCGTTGTAAATGCTATAGGTGACGGAAATGCGACTATTACTGTAACAGTTGACGACGGTTCATACTCGATCACAAGAAAGATTGATTTCACAGCATATGATAATTCGGGTGTTTCGGATACCATACTCAACCTGAAAGAAAAGCTTTATGTAAATCAGGCAATACTCCTTGATGCCGATGCAGTTATGAACAGCGGAAACGTTATCGATATCCCTGAAGAAAACATTACATATGAGATTGCAGATAAAGCAGTCCTTAAATATTCTGACGGAGTTATAACAGCCATAGAGGAAGGAAAAACAACGGTTACGGTTAAAATCAACTTCCGTGGCGAGTCACGTGAATATGAGGTTGAAGTAACTGTTGTTCCCGGAACAGGTAAGACTGAACCTACAATCTATACCTATGAAGAGCGTCAGAATGCTCTCAACAATGCCGCAAAGTATAGCTGGGCTGCAAACACTGCAAGAAACTATGCAAAAACAGGTGATAAGTCCATCGAATGGGCGGAAGCAGTTCATTCACAGATTATCGGTGAAGGAATTCCTCGTGGACGTCAGATAGGACGCCCGGGTGATGACCGTTATGAATATTGCCGTTACTGTAGCGTAAGAATCGGAGGAGAAGGCGGACTTCAGTGCAATTTTGCAGGCCGTCCGTGGAAGGTACAGTGTCCTGAATGTAAGCGCTTTTTCCCGTCAAATGATTTTGAAAAATTCTTGAAGCTTGGTCTTGATCAGAAGGGTTTTTATGATGTCGACAGAGCAAGACAAAACCACCACGAAATGCTCTTCCACGGAGATGGAAGTGAATGTACCTGTGAGAAACCGAAAACTGCAAATACTCCTGAATGGTATATCTTCTATGGCTATGGTAACCCCGAGGGATACCTTTATAATGATCTTTACCCCGAAATTATAAAGAGTAATATGGACCCGTGGGGCGACAAGATAACCTGGAACAAGGATGCCGACGGAAACGACATCGGTGCAGACCTCGGAACATATCGTGATCCTGAAACAGGCGAAGTCCTCTGGACGGGCGGCTCTATGTGGGGCGTTGATGACGGCTGGGGCTACGTGCCGGGAAGAAAGTATGCTGATGACGGAAACCTTGAAGAACGTCACGGATATATTTCGTTCTACGTTTATAAGTTCTGGATGACCATTTACGGTCATGTCAAGAACCTCAGCGAAGCATATGTCTATACAAGTGATCCGAAATACGGAAGAGCGGGTATCATCCTTCTCGACAGAATAGCGGACGTGTGGCCGCATTTTGATTCATATTATTTTAAAGACCTGGTTCTCAATACCTCCGGTGGCCATGGTGCAGGTGCTGCAACAGGAAGAATCAATGACCATAACCTCGGAAGATACTTTGGCTATGGTGCAGATGCTTTCTTCCCGATGATAAACGACCCGCAGGTCATCAAGAGACTTTCCGATGATGCAATAAAATACGGTCTTGATAATCCGAAGACGAGTTCAGATCTCATCTGGAGAAACATAGCAGACGGAATCCTCGTTGCAAATGCAGATATGTGCATGGACGGAAGAATCAACGGTAACTTCGGTCAGGCGCAGTCCGTTGCGGCAATCGCAGCAATTGCTCTTAATGAGCAGCCCAAAACCGACGAAATTATAGAGTGGCTCTATAAGCCGACTCGTGCTACAAGCGGAAACAGTCCGGTTCCGGGCGGTGACATTGAAAGAAAGATAATAAACGATGTGGACCGAGACGGAATGGGTAACGAAGCATCTCCGAGATATAATACCTCATGGGTCGGCGTTCTCGGACTCTTTGCAGATGAGCTTTGTAAGTATGAGGGTGATATGGAATATAATCCATATGCGAACCCGAAGTTTGCGAAGATGTATGACCCGCAGATGAACATTATGCTCACTCATTCAAAGCATCCGAACATCGGTGATGCAGGTGACCCTGCTTCCGTAACCTTGAACGGCTCTGCGGCTGTATGGTATAACGCATTCAAAAAGATTGATAATGAATATTATAAGAAAAAGATTGCGCAGTATATCTGGTATTATACCGACGGAAATCTTTCACAGTTCGGAAATAACATTATGCTCAAAAATCCCGGCGGGGCAGAGGATGAGCTTCTTAAATATATCGATAAAGATGCGTCAATGGGAAGTATAATGCTCACGGGCTATGGCTTTGCGGCACTTCGTGACGGTAAAAATTATAAATCCGTAAGTGCATCCTCTGATAATAATAACCAGCGCGACTTCTGGATGTGGTTCGGTAATACCGGCGCTTCTCATGCTCATAATGATGCTCTCAATATGGGTATTGATGCATTTGGTCTTGATCTTGCACCGGATCTCGGTTATCCGGAAGATACAAGCTACACACCGAACCGTCTCCAGTGGGTAAACACAGCTCTTTCTCACAACCTGGTTGTAGTTGATGAAAATGGTCAGGCAGGTTCAACACATATCCATGGCACTCCGATGCATTTTGATGATGGCGGAAAAGTCAAGGTTATGGATGCAGATATGCACGAAGTTTATAAGCAGACCGAGCAGTATCGCAGAACAATCGTTATGATTGAGGCAAATGACGACGTCTCCTATGGAATTGACTTCTTCCGTGTAATAGGTGGTAAGCATCATCTCTTCAGCTTCCATTCTCAGGCAGAGAATGCATATCCGGTAGAGGGAATTGAGCTCACTCCCGATCCTGTTGTTCAGGATGAAAACGGAAACGATATTGTAGGAAGCTATGCAGGTGCAGATGTTCCATACGGTAAAGACCCGTGGACACAGAATACATGGTCTTATGAAACAAAGTATCCGCGCGGTTATACATGGCTTAAGAATGTACGCCGTGACAATTCACCTGAAAACCAATTCACAATCGAATTTGATGTTCAGGATTATCGTAAGGTACTCAAGGATAGTTCGGGCATAAAGCTTCGTCTCACTCAGGTTAATGATTTCACTCCCACTGAAGTGGCAATCGCCGGTGGATATATGACTCAGAAGAGCGAAACAAAGATGATGCCGGAAAC
>JAFQVE010000045.1 GCA_017408185.1 Oscillospiraceae bacterium
CAGCAACAATGAAAATGATGATTACAAATCCTACATCAGCGATAAGAATCCGCTTGAAATGAGCCTTCTTACAAATACATTTGTAACGGCGTGCTACGTCAAGGAAAGCTACGAAAGTGAAGCAGTGGTAGAATACTACAACCAGAACGGCGATTATATCGCAACGCAGGATGCAAGCGTAACAGAGATGCCTGAAGTTCCGGAAATCACCGGCTTTACCTTCGAAGCGGGCAACTGGTTCATCGGAGATAATACACTGCTTGACCTTTCAAAGGTAACCTCACTCACCCGCGCGGTTGCAAAGCATACTCCGAACGCAGATGCAGGCACAGCGAAAGTAAACGGAGCGCCGGTTTCCGATAAGACCGCATTTGACAGCGCAATCACGCCGGTTGCAACGGAAGGATTTACCGCTTGGAAACGTGACGGAAAAGTGGTAAGCTATAATCAGGAGTATACATATTATCTTTGGGACGACACAAGCATTGAAGAATCCACAGAAGCAATCCCCGAAACGGCATACTCCGGCAACAAAAAGCTTCCGCTTATTGTTCTTGAGAGCGGAAACGGCGGCGCGTATATGATAGAGTATGACAAGGCTGACTTTGAGATTGTTGAGGTCGGTATCCTCTTCGGCTCGGGGGATGTAACGGTTGATTCCTGCAGCGCAAAATACACTTCGCAGAGAAATTCTGCCCACGGTCAGTTCACTGCAAAGGCAAGCGGAACGGCAAAGGGATATCTTATCTATAAAGACGGCGATGCGTATAAGGTAATCTACGCAACAGCAGAGTAATATAGCAACATTCAGGCGGGGCTTTGCTCCGCCTGTAAAAAACAAAAAACAAGGAGAAAAACAAAATGGAAAAGCTCAGAATAGGACTTATCGGCTGCGGGGGAATGATGAAGCGCCACGCAGAGGGAATACAGATGCTTGATAACGTAGAGGTCAGCGCAGTGTGCGATGTAAAGCTCTCTCTTGCCGAGGATGTCGCAACCGTTCTTAACAACCCGCACGTCACAACGGATTATACCACGATGCTCGATTATGTGGATGCAGTGCTCGTTGCGCTTCCTCATCATCTGCATTATCCGTGCGGAATGTTCTTTGCAAAGAACAAAAAGCACGTGCTTATGGAAAAGCCGCTTTGTAATACGGAAGCAGAGTGCTTAAGCCTTATAAAGACCTGCGAAGAAAACGGCGTAACGCTTATGTGTGCATATCCCGTGCGCTACTGGCAGGGCATCCGCAAGCTCAAGGAAATGGTGGACAGCGGAGAGTTCGGAAAAATTATGCAGATGTCCATCTGGACGGAGCAGTACACCCTCGCAAACGATCAGGACTGGAAGGGAACTGCGTGCCTCGGCGGCGGTCAGTTTTTCAGCCATGGCTGCCATTATGTTGATCTCCTTCTCTGGTTCTGCGGAAAGCCGGTTTCCGGAAACCATTTCGGAACAACGGTAGGAACCCCGTGGCTTTTAGGAGAAGGCACAAGCGTTCTTACAATGAAGTTTGAAAACGGTGCGCTCGGCTATCACGGCGCAACATGGGGTTCGCGCGGAACGAAGATGGGAACAAACTTCCAGATTATAATGGAAAAGGGAACTCTTGAATTTGAAATCCGCTCCGGCGAGGTGCGCGTTTATGATACATTCCGCGAGCATAAGCCCGGAGAAACAGATGAAGATTCGCATAAATACAGAGTTGTCTGGAAACGTGACGGTGTGCTCACTAAGGAAACCCAGCATGAGGTCGCTCACTTTGTTGAATGCGTAAGAACCGGCAAAAAGCCGATGACGGACGGGTATTCCGCACTTAAAGGATTGCAGATCATCTGGAAGCTTTACGACTGTGAAAAATTCGGTCAGATTGCAGACCTTCGCGGAATGGGACTTGAAGACTGAACACTCGGGGGAGACGGATATGAGCTTTTTAAAAAACGGGGCGGAAATCATTCAGGCAAAGATTGATTCATCGTCGGGCTTTGCGGTAATAAGCGGAGATTACGAAATAGAAAAAACAATAAATATCCCGTCGGATTTTCATCTTGTTCTTGAAAACTGCCATCTGCGTATGGCGGATAACACCTTCTGCAATATGTTTACAAACGAAAATTGCCGGAATACGGACAAAAACGACAGGAATATCATCATAGAAGGCAGAGGAAATGTCCTCCTCGACGGCGGCGAATATAACGGACTTTCCGAGCGTAACTGCGGACGTGACGGCAGACCGGAGATATATGTAAACAACATCATTCTTTTCGGCGGCGTGCGCGGATTTAAGGTGACGGGGCTTCATGTCAGAAATCAGCGCTGGTGGGCAATAAACTTCGTTTATTGCAGAGACGGTTATATAGCAAACATTGATTTCTGTGCGGATGATACATATCTTGACGAAAACGGAGAAATAAAACACCGCCTCG
>JAFQVE010000046.1 GCA_017408185.1 Oscillospiraceae bacterium
AGAGAACAGTAACGACGTTGAAATCGACGTTCCGGCAAAGGATGTTGTCATCAACTCCACAGAGTCCGAAGTTACAATCAAGCAGGACGCAGAAAACGTAACAGTCGGCGGTAGCGACAACACAGTTAAGGTTGAGAGCGGTGCTAAGGTTGAAAACGTAACAACCGGCGGTGAAAATACAAAGGTTGAGGTTAATAAGGGTGCAAGCGTTGACAACGTAACAGTTAATGGTGCAGGCTCTGAGGTTTCCGGTAACGGTAACGTCGGAAATGCAACAATCAACGGCTCTGACTCCACAGTTTCCACACCGAACACAAACGTTACAGATAACAGCACAAGCTCTGGTTCAGATGATTCCGGCAGCCAGAGCGGTTCTGACAGTGGCAGCACAAAGCCCAGCACACCGTCACAGGGCACACTTCCCGGAGTTGGAAGCGCAACAGCTGTAACAAAGGTTGTCAGAGCATATCTCACATATGAAGATGGAAGTGAGCCGCTTGATGCAACGGTTGCAAACAATGAAGTAACGTTTGATTTCACAGGCGTTGATAAAGACAAAGAATTCAAAGAAATCCGCGTTGAAACAGAAAATGGCGTATCGGTTGCTTGTGTACATGATCTTGTAACATTCAATTCAGATGTAACAGTTCCTCTTGAGACTATTCTCGGAGATATTGTAAATGCAGAGAAGAATGCTAACAATAACCAGATAGTTGGAATCAGTGGAACGGAGGAACTCACACATAGTGCTCTTATAGAGAAAATGCAACTTGCATATGATATGTTTACTCTTTATGAAGAAGCGTTTATTTCATATGATATCAAATGCGATTCTGCAACAAAGGCTACTTTTACAGGCAAAATCGGAAATAATGATCCCTTCAAGCTCGTATTGATAGTTAACCCGTAAACAGCTGATTTTTACACCTTTGATCTTTTTATGCTCACTTTATACAAGCGTCCGTTTTAGCGGGCGCTTGTATGGTATAAAGGAGAAAATGATATGGAAGCAAAAATAAGGAAAAGGCTTATAATGTGCCTTATTGTTGTGGCTTTGCTTGCCGCAGTAGGCTATGGTGCATACCGGGTTGCGATGAACTATGCCGGAGATAAGGCTGTGGATATGCTTGTTACAAATCAGATAAACAATATGCTCGATTCTGGTGAGGTTACAATATCCGACCTTGAAGAAATTATAACCGAACCCTCGGATGAATCTGCCGAGAAAAGTGATGAGTCAGAGACGCCTGATCCAAAAGCCAAAGATATAAAACCGAGCTCAAAACAGTCTCAACAGAGCACACAGAAAAAACCACAGAAAAATACAAAAACGCGTTCTGAGGTAGTAAGAGAAGCATCAAATAAAGTACAGGAGTCGGTGGAGAGATCAGATAAGGACAAGATGATGAAGCTTATAAGCTCTCGTCTTTCAGGAGAAGACATGAAATACCTTATGGGTCTACTTGCCGGAGGGGTTACGGCTGAAGAAATCTCTGCTGCGGCACGTCTTGCATATTCGCGTTTTACCGCTGAGGAGATTACCCAGGTCAAAATGTACTGGCACAGATATAAAAATTCTATCAAACGCGCACCGTAAAGCAGAAAAAAGACACAAACCAATCCGGAGATGATACAAATGACTTATGATGTTGCAATAATCGGCGCAGGTCCGGCAGGAATATTCACTGCGCTTGAAATGGTCAGAAAAAGCAGCAAAAAGAAAATAGTAATCGTCGAAAAGGGTCGCTCTATCAAGGAACGGAAATGCCCGAAGACTGCAGCACGGGGCTGTGTGAACTGCAAGCCGTACTGTAACATAACAACCGGCTTTTCAGGCGCAGGCGCATTCTCTGACGGAAAGCTGTCGCTCTCTCCCGATGTCGGCGGAATGCTCCCCGAGCTTATAGGCTACGAATATGCCGCCGAGATGATAAACTACACAGATAAGATATATCTTGAGTTCGGCGCCGATGATAAGGTCGAGGGAATC
>JAFQVE010000047.1 GCA_017408185.1 Oscillospiraceae bacterium
CTGTGGGGGAATTTCTGCACCTTGTGCTGAAAACAGATATGGGGGATCTTGACGTTGCGGTAAGCCAGAACAATTATGAAACGAAAAATCTGCCGAAGCTGTGCGAAGGTGGTATGGTTGCAGTAGTAAGCGGAATTATTTCTGCAAAGCTTCTAAAGAGAGAAAAAACAAATGATTGATATTTCGGTTTCAAAACTGAATAAGTTTTACGGCGAGCACCACGTATTGCGTGATTTGTCATTCAATATTGAGCAGGGGGAACGTGTCGGGCTTTTGGGGGATAACGGCAGCGGAAAAACAACGCTTTTTAAAATCCTGTCCGGTGAGCTTGATTATGATTCCGGAGAAATACTTATTCCAAAAGATCGACGTGTTGCCGTAGTATCCCAGATACCGGATTATCCTGCGGGATGCACTGTAAATGAAGTACTTTTAAGTGCTTTTTCGCGCCTTGATGAAATTTCAAAGGAAATGCGAAGTCTTGAAAAGATGATGGAGATTTACTCCGATGCCGATGTTCTTGCACGTTATGATAAGCTCAGTGCGCGTTTTGAACATATGGGAGGTTACGATACCGAAACGGAAATTGCAAAAACCTGTAACGGCCTCGGCATCCCTCCGGATATGCGTGAGCGTGTGTTTGATACGCTTTCCGGCGGCGAAAAGACGAGGATCGTCATTGCGTGTGCTCTTTTGCAGGATCCTGATATTCTGCTTCTTGACGAGCCTACAAACCATCTTGATATAGATGCCGTGGAATGGCTTGAAGGATATCTTCCGTCCTTTCGCGGAACTGTATTTATAATCTCGCACGACAGATATTTTATAGATAAGTGTATCACCCGCGTGATCGAGCTGTCTGACGGCGTTGCGGAGTTTTACCCGGGAAATTACAGCTTTTACGTGCGTGAACGAGAGGCTCGCTATGAGGAACAGCTGAAAAGATACAAGGCGGAACAGGCGCAGATAGAGCGGCTTGAGTTTACCGCTGAGAGAATGCACGGCTGGGGAATGGGAAATAAAAAGCTTCAGGTAAGGGCATTTGCGATTGAAAAGCGTATCGAGCGAATGAGAAAGACGGAAAAGCCGAAGGAAATCCACCGCAATATAAATGCAGGCTTTAGCTCTGTCGGGTTTTGGGGCGACAATGTATTAAAGCTTTCAGATGTTGAAAAAGCTTATGATGATAAAATGCTTTTCAGCGATATAAACCTAACTATGGAAAACGGAGACAGAATCGCGCTTGTCGGTGATAACGGAACGGGAAAAACAACGCTTCTTGATATCATTGCGAAAAATAACGCGCCTGACCGCGGAACAGTTACCTATAATCCGTCTGTAAAGGCGGCGATCTTGCCGCAGGTTATCCGCTTTGCCGATGAAAACAGAACAATTCTTGACACTATGCTTTATGATATCGGTGTTTCCACACAGACTGCGAGAAATCGCCTTGCGGCGTTTCAGTTTTTCGGCGATGAGGTGTTTGACTGTGTGCGAACATTATCCGGTGGAGAGCGAAGCCGCTTGAAGCTTTGTGAGCTTATGGCGGCGGATATAAATTTGCTTCTGCTTGACGAGCCCACAAACCATCTTGACATCACATCGCGTGAGTGGATAGAAGAGGCTGTTGCCGATTTTGACGGTGCACTGTTGTTTGTTTCTCACGACAGATTTTTTATAAGTAAGTTTGCCAACAGAATATGGGAGCTTCGCGATGGCGTGATTTATGACTTCAAAGGATCCTTTGATGAATACAGGCGTGAAAAACAGTTGCATGAGGAAGCTTTGCAAAAAAATAAGGTGCCTGTCGAGAAAAGGGAAAAGAAGGAGAGCACACCTAAAGTAAACAAGAAACTCAACGATAAAAAAATCCGCGAAACAGAGCGCGAAATTTCGAAGCTGGAGGAGAGCATCGCCGAAAAAGAGCGGGAGATAGAAAAATCCTCAAGTGATTTTGAAGCACTCAACCGTCTTTACGGAGAGATGGAAGCGTTGAATGCAGAGCTTGAAGAAAAAATGGCACTGTGGGAAGCTTTGTATGAAGAAAGTGTTTAAATTTTCCTTTATGTGTGTTATACTATAATTTAAAGATAAAAACGTAAAGATAAAAATGTGAGGTACGATATGTTAGAGAAACTTGCATTCCTTGAAGAGAAATTCAAGGAGATAGAAGAAAAGCTTGCAGATCCGAATCTGTATAATGACCCCGCCGCTGCGGCAAAAATATCAAAGGAACAAAAGGAGCTCACGCCTATTATCGAGTGTTACCGCACTTACCGTGCAACTGAGCAGGAAATGCGCGATCTTCGTGAAATGCTCGACGGAAAGCTTGAACCGGATTTCCGCGAAATGGCACAGGAAGAATTTACGGCGGCAAAGGAAAAGCTTGTCGAGCTTGAGCATGAGCTGAAAATCCTTCTTCTGCCGACTGACCCGAACGATGATAAAAACGTTATCGTTGAAATTCGCGGCGGAGCGGGCGGTGAAGAGGCTGCTCTCTTTGCACATTCTCTTTACCGTATGTATTCGATGTACGCAGAGGCACGTCGCTGGAGCATTGATGTTGTCTCAATAAACGAAACAGAGCTTGGCGGAATCAAGGAAATCAGCTTTGTTATTGAAGGTGCAGGCGCGTATTCAAGACTTAAGTTTGAAAGCGGTGTTCACCGTGTTCAGCGCGTTCCGGACACAGAGTCCTCGGGGCGTATCCATACATCAACTGTTACCGTCGCTGTTCTTCCGGAAGCGGAAGAGGTTGAGGTTGAGCTTAATATGTCTGATGTCGATGTTGATACCTTCCGCGCATCCGGTGCCGGAGGCCAGCACGTCAACAAAACCGAGTCTGCTATCCGCCTTACGCACAGACCTACCGGAATTGTTGTTGAGTGTCAGGATGAGCGCAGTCAGCATAAGAACAAAGACCGCGCGATAAAAATTCTTCGTTCAAAGCTTTATGATATCCAGATGCAGGAGCAGGCATCCCAGATTGCCGCTGAGAGAAAAAGCCAGGTTGGTACGGGTGACCGGAGTGAGCGTATACGTACCTATAACTACCCGCAGGGAAGAGTTACTGACCATCGCATATCCCTCACTCTCTATAAGCTTGAGCAATTCCTTAACGGTGATCTTGATGAAATGATTGATGCAATTATCACTGCCGATCAGGCAGAAAAGCTAAAAGCATCCGAGAATGATTAAGGGAAGTTTTGCGGTATGACTACACAGCTTATAAAAGTGCGCGGACTTATGGAAAACTTTGACGATTTTGTCCGCGCGGGAAATCTGCTTAAAAACGGCGAGGTTGTTGCGATTCCGACGGAAACGGTTTACGGTCTTGCGGCAAGCGCGTTCTCTCCCGATGCCGTTGGAAAAATATTTAAGGCGAAGGGAAGACCTCAGGATAACCCGCTTATCGTCCATATTTCAGATTTTGATGACCTTGCAAAAATCACTGAGGAGGTTCCGGAATCGGCTGTCAAGTTGGCAGAGAATTTCTGGCCGGGACCGCTTACGATGATTTTGAAGAAAAACGAGAAAATCCCGCTTGAGGTTACGGCGGGGCTTTCTACGGTTGCCGTGCGTTTTCCGTCGCACAAGTATGCCCGCGCGGTTATTGAAGCGGCGGGGGTACCGCTTGCAGCACCTTCGGCAAACCTTTCGGGAAAGCCGAGTCCCACAAGTGCACAGCATGTTATGCGCGATCTTGCAGGGAAAATACCGATGATAATAGACGGCGGCGAGTGCGAGGTTGGTCTTGAATCTACTGTTATCGACCTTACGGGAGAAAAACCGATGCTTCTTCGCCCCGGAGCAGTAACTCTTTCCGAGCTTTGCCGCGTACTCGGCGATGTTTTAGTCAATCCAAAAATTTCCGAAGAGGTAGATGACGGTGAGAAGGTTGCTTCTCCGGGAATGAAATATAAGCACTACTCTCCTGAGGCTCCGGTTGTTATAATAGACGGTGAAGAAGATGCTTTTCTCAGATATGTTATGGCAAATTCAGAAGGAAAAAAAGCAGCGGTTCTTTGTTTTGATGAAGAAAAGGCGCTGTTTTCCGATACCGGCATAAACGCGGTTTCGTACGGCAGCAAAAACGATCCGTCATCTCTTGCTCACGGTCTTTTTTCGGCTTTGAGGACTCTTGATGAGATGTCTCCTGATATAATTTATGCGAGGGAACCGGAACTGAGTGACGGAATGGAGCAGGCAGTTGTCAACCGACTTGGTCGTGCCGCTGCATTCAACCGTATATCTGTATGAGGTGAATTTAATGCTTACAATAGGAATCACAGGCGGCAGCGGCTGCGGAAAGAGCACGGTATCAGAGCTTTTTTGTAAGCACGGTGCGCACGCAATTGATGCTGACCTTGTTTATCATAAGCTTTTAAATGAGTCTCAGGATATGATGCGTGAGCTTCGTGCACGATTTCCTGAGGCATGCGAGAAGGGTAAACTGAACAGACGCACTCTTGCTTCCATTGTGTTTTCGGATGTCGAGGCACTTACGGATCTTAACAGAATTGCACATAAGTTCGTTATAGAGGAGACCGAGAGGGAGATGGCACGGCTTTATGAGCAGAATGCCGCGTATCTTTGCATAGATGCCATCGCTCTTTTCGAGAGCGGGCTTTCGGAAATATGCGATGTAACAATTGGTGTTACAGCTCCCAGAAAATTGAGAATTGAGCGCATAATATCGCGTGACGGTATAGACTCTATGGCGGCATCTGCAAGGATAAATGCTCAACCGGAGGACAGCTTTTATACAGAACGCTGTGATTATATGATTGAGAACAGCGGTGATATGGAAGCTGTTGAAAATGAAGTAAACAGAATTTTTAATATAATCACGAAAGGACCGGAAAAAGAAGATGAGTGATACAAAAAATAACGAGCTTGATGCTCTTCGCGAGAAGCTTTTGTATAAGAATAAAAATGCATTTACGGGAAATGTCAGTCTCTGTGGTATGGATGAGTTTTGTGAAGAGTATAAGGAGTTTCTTGATGCAGGAAAAACAGAACGCCTTTGCGTGCGCGAAGCAATCCGTCTTGCCGAGAAGGCGGGCTTTGTTCCATATACGCGCGATATGAAGCTTTCGCCCGGAGATAAAATATACAGAAACAACAGAGGTAAGGCGCTTATTCTCGCTGTTATAGGTAATGACAGCTTAAGAGACGGTGCCAATATTGCCGCCGCACACATTGATTCGCCGAGAATCGATTTAAAGCAGTCACCGTTGTATGAAAGTGAAGGACTTGCGCTTTTCAAAACTCACTATTACGGCGGAATAAAAAAATATCAGTGGCCGGCAATTCCTCTTGAACTCTATGGCGTTGTCTCGCTTAAGTCCGGAGAAACAATTGACGTTTCTGTCGGAAAGGATGCAAATGATCCGCTGTTTGTCATTACAGACCTTCTTCCGCATCTCGGAAAAGATCAGATGGCAAAAAAAGCCGGAGAGATATTTACGGGTGAGAGCCTTAACGTTCTTTGCGGCAGCCGCCCGACAGACGGGGCAACGGATAAGGATAATGATGCCGTCAAGCTGAATGTTCTTCGCATATTAAATGAAAAATACGGTATAACGGAAGAGGATTTTCTCTCTGCCGAGCTGTGCGTTGTTCCGGCGTTTTCAGCGCGGGATATCGGTTTTGACCGCTCGCTTATCGGTGCTTACGGGCACGACGACCGCGTCTGTGCATATCCGTCACTTCGTGCGATGTTAGATGCGAAGAATATATCGAAGACTGCTGTCTGCGTCCTTGCCGATAAAGAAGAAATCGGCTCTGAGGGCGTAAGCGGAATGAAGTCTTATTTCTTTGATACCTTTATGGAGGATATATGCGAGAATCAGGGCGTTGCTCTTCGTGAGTGCTATGAACGTTCAACGTGTCTTTCAACAGATGTTACAGTTGCGTTTGACCCGACGTATCCGGAGGTTTCGGAAAAGAAAAACTCTGCATTTTTAAACGGCGGTGTGGCTTTGTGCAAATATACCGGTGCACGCGGAAAATCGGGGGCAAGCGATGCTTCAAGTGAGTTGATTGCAAAGCTTCGTGCGCTGTTTGATAAAAACGGCGTATTATGGCAGATGGCGGCGCTCGGAAAGGTTGATCAGGGCGGCGGCGGTACGGTTGCTATGTATACAGCCGAACGAAATATTGACACCATTGATGCAGGCGTTCCGGTGCTTTCAATGCATTCTCCGTTTGAAACGGTTGCGAAAAGTGATGTGTTTATGACATATAAGGCAATATGTGCCTTTTTTGAAAAGTTTTAAGTGAATTTTTACAAAGGATGATGTGCAATGTATGATGTTGCGATTCTCGGCTCGGGACCCGCAGGAATGACCGCGGCTATATATGCCTGCCGTGCGGGGCTTTCAACTGTTGTTGTTGAGCGTATGATGCCCGGGGGACAGATGGGAGAAACTCCGGAAATAGATAACTTTCCGGGTTTTGAAAGTGTTTCCGGCTTTGAGCTTTCCGCTAAGATGGCTTCTCAGGCGAAAAAATTGGGTGCGGAGATTAAAACCTGCACTGTCAACGGAATAGACTTTCGTGAGCTTTCCAATACCGTAAAAACGAGCGGTGAAGATATTGTTGCAAAAACGGTTATTCTTGCGCTGGGTGCTTCGCATCGCGCGCTCGGCGCTCCGGGAGAGGAAAAGTACCGCGGTCTCGGTGTGTCTTACTGCGCAACGTGTGATGGGAACTTTTTCCGCGGACGCGAAGTATGCGTTGTGGGTGGCGGAAATACAGCACTTGAGGATACGCTTTATCTTGCAAAAATTTGTACAAAAGTTTATTTGATTCATCGAAGGGATGCTTTCCGCGGCTTTGAAACTCTTGCAAAACAGGTTTCAGGAACTGAGAATGTAGAGCTTGTCCTTGATTCTGTTGTTGAGAGTATAAACGGTGATGAACGCGTAAGCTCGGTAACGGTAAAAAATGTGAAAACGGACGAGAAAAAAGAGATTCCGGTCTCCGGATGCTTTATCGCGATAGGCAGTGTGCCGAATACCGATTTAGTAAAGGAAACTGTAAAGCTCACATCCTCGGGATATATCGATGCAAAAGAAGATACGATAACAAATCTTTCGGGTGTTTTCGCCGCGGGCGATATCAGGGAAAAGGTTTCTTATCAGATTGTAACCGCTTGTGCAGACGGCGCTGTTGCTGCGCATATGGCAGGTGTGTATATTGCAGAAGCAGAAAGGAAGTAAAAAAATGAGAGAGGTTTCGGTAAAGGAAATAACGCGCGAGATTGCGCGCCTTTGTGAAGAGGCATGCTGCCATCTTCCGCGTGATGTTGTTGCGTCTTTTGAGCGGGGAATGGCAGAGGAAAAATCCCCTGTCGGCCGTGATATTTTCAAAGTTATGTGCGAGAATGCATGTTATGCCGCTGAGTCCGGAATTCCTGCATGTCAGGATACCGGCATGGCAGTTGTTTTCATAGATGTAGGACAAGAGGTTCATCTTATCGACGGCGATTTTTATGAGGCGGTAAATGAAGGTGTCCGCCGTGGCTATGTTGACGGAAAGCTCCGTCTCTCTGTTGTTGGTGATCCGATCCGCCGTGTCAATACGAATGACAACACCCCGGCAATTTTACATACCCGTATTGTACCGGGAGATAAGGTTTTGATAACTGTTGCTCCAAAAGGCTTCGGAAGCGAGAATATGAGCGCAATGAAAATGTTCAAGCCCTCCGCAACCACCGATGATATTGTTGATTTTATCGTAGAAACCGTATCAAAGGCAGGTTCAAATCCGTGTCCGCCCGTTATTGTCGGTGTAGGACTCGGCGGCACTGTCGATATGGCGGCAGAGTGTGCAAAGCGTGCTCTTCTGCGTGAGGTAGGAAGTGAGCATCCTGATGAGCTTTACGCTTCTCTTGAAAAGCAGGCTCTTTGTAAGGTGAACAAGCTTGGCATAGGACCTCAGGGTCTTGGCGGTACGGTGACGGCACTTGCCGTATTTATTGAGCAGCACGCAACTCACATCGCGGGGCTTCCGTGCGTTGTGAATATGGGGTGCCATATCACACGCCACGCATCTGCTATTGTTTAGAAGTTTAACCAAAATTGAACCTTGAATTTTGAATTTTTTGTGTATTTTTTCTAAAATGCTATTGTAATTTACAGCGATATGTGTTATACTCTAAGTAAAGAGGGTACAGAAGTACCGAAACGAAAGGAGCGACACATATGAAGTATATCTACGCTGAAAGAAATTACGAGTTCACCCCGGATGTTCGCGCATACGCTGAGAAGAAGCTTGCAAAGCTTGATAAGTTTCTCCGCTCTGATGCGGAAGCTTCAATTACAGCAAGAACCGAGCGCGGGCATACGTGCCTTGAGGTGAC
>JAFQVE010000358.1 GCA_017408185.1 Oscillospiraceae bacterium
CGCAGGGGAGAAGAAGCGTCCCCTCTTTCATACGGGCGGTACGGAAGGTGGCATGTCCACAATTTTATGTCATACTTGTTTGCAAGCTTTGCAAAATCGCGTGCCTCAACATACGGCTCTCTGCCGGCGCTGTATTCCAGAAAATTCATTCCGCTTTCCTTAACCGAGGCAAAGCCTTCGTCGGAAATATCAAGTCCGTATCCTCCGGATCTTCCTATTCTGTACATAACGCACTTCCTTTTGTTTTTTCTTATTATATTATCACAAACAGAGCGAAAAGTCATTATACAATCGGGCAAAATGAGGAAATATGCGATTTTTAATATATCCGTTATATAATCCGGCAAAAGTGACCAAAACCTCTTTAAAAATGCATTTTTATCTGCTATATTTAACATATAGTTAAAATTTCGAGGAGGAATATCCATATGAAAAGACAGATTAAAACAAAGCTTTCGCGCATTTTGTGCACAGCACTCGCTCTGTGCATGATTGCCGCGCTCATTCCGTCGGCATTCGCCACGACAACCGAGGAAACAAAGACGTTTACGATTGATTTTCTGAATGATGTTTCGGGAACAAATACCGCCGCTTATCCGTGGAATACAGAGTATGATGGTACAAATGTATGGGCAAGTCATAGCTTGTATCTGAACGGAGCACTTGTTACAACAACTCCTAACAAGAATCAGCTTCGATATTCAAGTATATATGGTATGGGGCTGCGTGCCGCTCTGGATGGTGATTACTATGCAGTGAAGTTTAAAGCGCCCGAAAGCGGAAATTACAAAATCACCTATAATCATTATCAGGCAAAGTCAAGTACCGGAAATCCGAACGGCGGTGTTGGTGATGTATATCTTCTTGGTGAGGATGCATCTTTGTCTGCCGCAATTTCGGACGGAACCAATAAGCTTTTTGAGGGAATCATATACGGAGTAACAACCAGTAACACTTCGGCAACTGCAGCACAAAAACCGGAATATATGCTTGAAAAGGATAAGGAATACATAATAGCCTTTGTTTCCACCGGACTTGTCGAAGGTGGAACAAGCTACCATATGTATCCGACCTCACTTACCTTTGAATGGATAGAACCTACTTACAGTGATATAGAAGCTGTTTATTCATTCAGCACAATAGGTAAAGATGAAACAAATGGATATAATTCCGATGTTGTAACTACGCCTAATATGATTGCATATGAGAACAGCGGTGGTAGGGTTGAGTTTGATACCATCAAAACTTCTGCTGATACCGGGATGTATGGATGGCAGACAGAGGTATCATATTTTAAGCTTAATAAAATAGATGAATATGTAGCTTTTAAAATACGCGTTCCAAAAGCGGGAACATATTATGCAACACTTGAGTATCTTATAAGAAGCAATAGCGCAACAGCCGATATGTATATTATACAAAGTACAGGTAAGATAGACACTTTGCTTGATGAATCGGAGCCTGTAATCAGTGGAATTGACTTTTGGGATGGCGAAAAAAATGATATCGGAACAACAGGTGATGTTTTCACTGCAACTGCTGCCGGAGAGTATTATTTGATTTTTAAGCATGTCAACAGTGCTAATACCAGTGATATGGGATACGTTCGTCCTGCAAAGCTCACTCTCTCGGGAAGCAAAGATTTAACAACCACAAATGGCTATCCTGTTGCGGGAATTAACATAGAAAAAACTCTTTTTGAAGAGAGTGAAACCGCAACCATTGAAATTACGGCAAATGACAGCGCAACGGGCACAGTACTTACTCCGGATGTCGAAAACCTTGAATCCTCCGATGATAAGGTTATCTCCATTAGCGGCAACACAGTCACCGCAGAAGGTCCCGGTGTTGCAACAATTACCGCTGATGTCAACGGCTATCCCGCATCTGTAACGCTTACCGTAAACGATGCCGCTCTTACCGAAGCATTCTCCGGTGTGAGCACAACAGAAGATTATGCTGATATCGGAAATAAGACAGTGCAAATTCTCACATATTCAACTGACGGAACAAAGCAAAGTTATGAAGATACGGTGACGGTAAAGTACAACGGAAAGACTGAGATCACCGCACCTGACCTTGGCGAAGATTACACCTTCCTTTACTGGGCGAAGGGTGCAACGGATTCAAAGCAGATCATCCCGGGCGAGACAGTTGAGATTTATCCGACGGTTGAACCCACATATATGATTGCAGTCTACGCACCGACAGGCGCAACTGCGGAAGATAAGGTAGAGTTTTATAACTACAACGGTCAGCTTCTTGATGTGACGATCGAAGGTGGCAAAATGCCGGCACTTCCGTCAATGACCGGCTACGGCAAGGCAACCCACTGGGCACTCTATGGTTCAACAGATACTTATAAGGGTGGCGATGTAGCTCCTGAAACCTCGGGAACTGCAATCTTCGTCGCACAGTATAAAGACCTCGAAGAGAACATCACAGTAACTGCAGAAAACTGCACAGTAAACGATGGAAGCTCCGCAACAGTAAAATACGGTGATAAGGTAGAATGCGTTGCTGATGGCGAAGGCGAATTTAAGTGGTGGACAAAGACCGGCGATGACGGTAAAGCCGAAATCGTAAGCCTTAATTCGGAATACACCTTCAATGCATGGGAATCCTGTACAGTGACGGCAGTTTACGGAGACAAGGCTCCGACCTATGTCGGCGATACAATGCGTATTATCCTTGACGAGCTTACCGTTGAAGGAAAGACGGCGTATATGGCGGAGTTTGTCGGCTTAGACCGCGCAGTGGAAAAGGGCATTATGCTCGGAAGTAAGAAAATTGCAATGTCAA
>JAFQVE010000359.1 GCA_017408185.1 Oscillospiraceae bacterium
GGTTTTGTCTGCAAAATCAACAACTTCTATATCAAACTCGACGCTCTCTTCTCCGACAGCTGCAACGATGGTCTCAGTACCCTTTGCATGAGCCGTTACAACACCGTTTCCGTCAACGCTTGCGACATTTGCATCTCCGTCCTTGACTGTATATCTTACAAAGCTGTTTGCAACTGTA
The DNA here is from genome assembly GCA_017408185.1 of Oscillospiraceae bacterium. The sequence continues at coordinate 179 of JAFQVE010000359.1, forward strand.
TTCGTCCCAACTTTAACTTCAATCTGCGCCGTCTTTGTCAAACGGTCTGAAGCGTTAAGAGTCTCTCTCGAAATACTAAAAGTCGGTTCACCATCTACCCTGGTAAGCTTTGCAGAATATACATTAATACCGTTATTAGTGTATGTACCTGCTGTCGGCTTCTGATGTGGGTTCATTGTGAATATAAGATTGTCTTCATCGTCGACATATATTATTTTTGTGAGTTCCTTATCCACCGCGTTTGTATCAGTATAGCTAACCGTATCAAGGAGGGCTTTTTCCGTTGCTGAACCATCCGTCGTGAGAGCATCAGAATACGGATTCATATAAAAGTTTGCCGTGGGGTTTGTATCGTTACGAACACCCTGCGAGTTAACGATTACTTTGTAATAACCTGCCACGTTAGGCTTTTGAAGCTCGTATGCAAGCTTCGCTGTTTTTCCGTCCTCAAGTGCCAGACTCGAGTTAGAGTTACTATTTAAAATCACCTGATAATCAGCTCCAAACTGCAGCATTCTAAACGAATTGCCATTGTTTGAATCCATCAAGCTTTCAATATCAGCACCAACACCAAAATACTTCCAACCGTGGTTTCCGAAGTCTACAACACTTGACGGAAACCAGTGAGAGAGGAAGTTTCCTATTCCTCTTGTTGAATCCCAAAAAACAACATCGTTATACGAGTTTGTTCCTCCTTTTGTATTTAATGAAGCGACGTCATTAAGCGTCTGAAGCTTAGTTTTAGAAAACGTATAAGTCACCGTGCTGGTTGTGGCATCGGTGTCAAGAGCCGCAGCTCCTCCCATCATTGACACGCACATCACAATTGCTAAAATTGCCGAAATAATTTTTTTCATTTCTGTTCTCCTCCAATTTTTACATATTTTTATATATAAACTTGTTTAAAACAAGAACTTTCCGCTTAGATTGCTTTAGCTTGTACATCGGTACAAGCTAAAGGGGTACCCCTTTGCGAGTTTATAAATTCTCCAGAAATGCACCGAGTCTTTCCGCCAGAATAGCGTGACCGTCATCATTCGGATGAAGGCCGTCGGGAATAAAGCGTTCCTTGATAACGGGAAGCTTTGGCTGCAGCCCCGAATTTTTATACATATCGCATATGGGAAGCGAATAATATTCCGCAACCTCGCGGATTATATCTACATATGTTTTCAACACTACGCTTACGCCGTGCTTTACCCTCACTTCGTCTTCATTCGTTCTGTGAAGCGGAGTCATAATCACAATCGGCTTACCCGGATATTTTTCGATAAGCCTTGTGAAGAGATCGTGGCATGCACCGTAGAAAGTGGCTGGGGTTCTGTCCGAAAACTCACCTATTGGAGCATCACCATGACCGAAATCGTTAGTTCCGCCAAAGACCACAACCGCGTCTGCGTCACACATATCATCAATACGAGATGCGAAGTATATATCATCTGTAGGATATATGCTGGGCACTGACTGGTCAGCGAAACGGGTACCCGATATTCCGTATCCGTTTGCCGCGGCAAGCCCGTATTTTGCTTTGATCCGATCAAAATATCTGTTGTTGGGATCAACAACCTTACGTCCCTCGGTGATGCTGTCACCGAGGAAGTTGATTACTTTTCCTTTAAGTTCCATCTCATTTTCCCTCTTAATATACCAAATCGCGGAAATTCTGAATTCTGTGCAACGTTATGAGATTTGTATCGTGAGCGGTTTTGGTGTTTTCATCGCCGGTGCGCGATACGATAAGAAGGTCATCCCCATCAATATCCATACCCGCATAATGGCGGGACCTTCGCTCATTATCATCCTTGGCAACAAGCCCTGCAAAGCACCAGTCCACCATATTTTTTGAAAAATGGAGAACAAGGCGGTTGCGCTCATCGCTCGGGAGATTGTAGCGGTCTTCACTGATGTATTCTATTCTCGTCATCGAATCTATGCTCTGACTCGATGCAAGCCAATAAAGCTTTGTTTTCTCATCATATTTAATAAAGAACTTATTCTGCCCGCCGGGCATCGGAAGAAAAATAACGCGCTTGCCCGAGGGATTGAGCTGACATTCAATGTCAATTACCTCTTTGCCGTCACGCACACGCTCGACCGCCTTCATCATCGCGCAATAGCCCGTTCCGTGGGTGTTGCAGCGCATAAAGATGTGGAGCGTCTTTCCCGCGGGGTCGTACCAATAATGCTTCGGGTCTGTTATCTGAACAATATTTGCCTCAATCCAGCCCGTTGCATGGAAGTAAAACGGACCGGGAGCTTTATCATTTTCAAAATCATAAGCGTGACGGTACATTTCAGGGCTTGCGTAGTAATCCCTTTCATGCTCCGCACCCTCCGGAAGCTCTTCCAAGCTCTTAAAGAACGGAATGCCAAAGCCGTCGATATCGGCTTCTTTTATAACATCGCGGAAGCGGACTTCCTCTGAAAAGAGCCAGTTTTCACGCTTTAAGAGATCCTCTCCGCACTTGCCGCGCATAACAACGGGGGCGATTATGTTAGGTCTCCAGCTCGAGCGGATAACCTCACCATCTTTTACAGTGAATTTATCCATAACAAGGTAGACATATCCGTCCTTATGCCATGCATCAACCGCACAGTGCATCCATCGCTCACCTTCGGTCAATTGAGAAGGCTTGCTCCAGGTTTCACCGTCATCATCAGAGCGAATGACAACCAGGTTATAATTGCGCGCCTTTGACGTTGCGAGAATATATATCGAGCCGCCCGACACAAACAGACTTCCGTGAAAAAAATCCTCCTCACAAGTAATTCTCCAAGTTTCGCCCTTATCGTCGGAAATGCAGATTTTGCCGTATTTATCCGATATATCATAGCTTGCTATGTATCTGCCGCTCGGAAGAACGAGAATACCTGCCGAGAAGCCGTAGTCCTTCTGAGGATTAGCTGATTTATATACTATCTTATAATCCGATGCTAACTCTTTCATTTTCTCATCCTCACTATATGCCAAGGTAAGCTTCAAGCCAATCTGTTGCGTGCTTCATCTGCTCTACTGCATCGCGGTGGTATTTTGTAAGCTTTTCAGCAGGCACGTGGCGTGCGTAATTCTCTGTCGGTATTCCGCAGAGGTTGAGGTTGTATTTCGCGGTAAGCGGATAGGGTTGACCGCATTCGGTGAAGCCAAAGGTTCCGATTATCGACTGAACAAGCTCCGCCTTTTCGGGTTCTTTATCAAAGTTGTCGCAAAGCCACGAATAAAGCTTCGGGTGGA
>JAFQVE010000360.1 GCA_017408185.1 Oscillospiraceae bacterium
GCGGTGGAATGCCAGAGGTTGTTGTTATCTCATCAAGCTTAAAGGAATTGAGCATTGTAAGACGCACGCGGAGGTCTTTCTGCGCAGGCCTTAAAACTTTATCGTTATCGACAATCTTCCAGTCCATACTGAACACATCTGCATTTGCAGGGTCAGTTGCTCGGTCTACCTCACCAAACCAGCTGTAGGTTCCGAGTCCGTCTGTATCATCCACCGCTGTGCTTGATCCCCACTTTTTATCTATGCCCTGATATGAACCGATATAGTTACCGTCATCATCCTTTTGGCTTTCTACCGCAACGTTATCGGAAAGAATTCCTTCAGTTGCAAGGACGTGGAACGAATAGAGATGATCTTCACCGCCGAGAATATGGAAAAAGTCCACACCATAGGAAACATCATCATTGGCATCCACCATTACAAGCGTTCTCTTGTATTCCTCAACGCCCTGCGTTGCATATACCCCAGGAGCTTCGGCATCCATGACCTTGACTCTTCCCGCATCATCAAAATGTTCAACGTTTCCGTCAATCGTGCCTTTCTGGTTTACGTTGTTTACCGTTACGGTATTGTGAGCGACCGTGACCTCCTGCATTTCAAAGCGATGCGGATCTGTTGTGTTTTTCAGCTTTGCTTCACCGATATCGGCACCGACATCAAGCCCGTATGCATGGAAGCCGAGGTTTAATTTGTCATAGTCGCCGTGTCCATCCGTCTGCCCATACCAAAGGAAAAAATCCCGCTGAGTGTTTACGTTTCTTAATGAATCATTTACCATATACCAGTCCCCTGCACGGAGAATTGATATACCGTAACCCGTAAGAGCGCGACTGCCGAGGTCAAGCGCCAGCCGACCATCTTTTATAATTCCATCAATATACGAAACAATCGCTTCCGGCTCTGCATCAAATATACTGCTGTGAAGGTTATCGGTTGTCTTGCCGTTTCGGAAATAAATCGCCCTGGCAATATTTTCTCGTGTTTCCTCATCTTCGATAACTTTATATGCAGTAAGCAACGCTGAAACACTCGCCGCCGGCAGATGCCGCCCCATACGGTCGTGGTCACCTATGTTCGGTACTGTTGTTGAAACACACAAGAGCTCCATCGCCGATGTAAGCATTCTTATCATCTTCGGATGCTCATAAAGATTTACGTTCTCAACTTTATCATATTCGCTTATAATGTCGGAAATTTCAATCATATTGTCAACCCATCCGGCATTGTATGACGGAGAAGCTTCGTTACCATGGCCGTCGCGGTCGATTTTCCCAACGGTTATAAGCTGTGAATAAACATTTCCGCCGGTGTATTCATAAATACTCTTTCTTCCCCCGGATTGGAAAACCCAATTTACCCATTCTTCTGTTTCCGGGAGCGTATCAAGCACAACTGCAATAAGCAAATGGCAGCTTTCGGGAACACCGAAGTTTCCGCTCAAGCGAAAATCAAGGAAGCACCTGTGCGCTTCGCGCAAGAAATTATTTTCAATGTTTTGCGCTATCTCATTTGCGTTTGTTTTTTTGTTCTCAAGGGTATAGTCTCCCGCTTTTTTTGAAAGATAAGAAATAACCTCATTGTCGGAAAGTATCGGAAAGATTGCATCATATCCAAGCGTAACTGCATTTGCAAGCGCATTGTCATGAAGCCTGCCCATGATTTTGCCGCGACTTGTTCCGCTTGTCGTTCCATTGCTCCATTTTATTGAATTACCATCCGAAACCAGGAATTTGCTGCCGCACTCGGTCGTGTCAAAATCGGGGAAAAGATCTGCAATTCTGTCGATAAGTATTGCTGCAGCTCTGCCGTACTTTACATCATCCGTATATAGATACGCCATAGAGAGATTTGTTATCCACTGTTGAATTTCAGTTTCCCAAAGCCCCCACATATTGTAATATCCAATAAACGGCTTGCAGCGCACCTCGGTTTTTACAGAGCCGTCTTCGTTAAGCTCCGGCGTTCCGTCATTGTTGGTATAAGTATATGTATACTCATAGCCCCAGCCGTCGTCAACCGCAAATACTGCATCATCCTTTTCTCCGTAAGTATCGTTATACAGATATCCGCCTTTTACTCCGTAGCCGTAGTATGCGTTCCATTCCTCGCTTCCGCGCTCGGCCTGCGGCGGCGTACATTCACAGCTTTCTCCGTTCTTACAGACAAACTTCTCGTGGTGGCGCTGCAAAGCAAGAGCAAAGCGGTAGTTGCCGTGCTCGTCGATTCCAAGCTCATAGAACTTACCAAAATCGTTTGACGGGAACAGACGCTTGCACTCCGGACACTGAATTTTCCACGGTCGTGAAAAAACATTAATCTCCCACGGATATTGCCCGTATTCGGTATAGACATATGTATCACAGTACAGGCAGTAGTACTGCCCGTTATCATTAAAGCGATGCGCAACCTGATTTGCACGCGGAAGCTCCTGCGTTGTAATCATCCCATAAAGCTTATCAACGCCGTGAGTAAGAAGCTTATCTGCTTCTTCAACATATTTATCCCGCTCATCCTGCGCCCATTCATAGCGGGCAATGTTATTCTTTAAGTTCTTTACCTTTTCATCGGTATAGTAGCTGCGTCTCGTTTTGCCGGATCCCACAAGAACACTGCATTCCCCGGAAATTTCATATCCGTTCCAGCTTGCTGTTACAGCCACTCTTCCGCTTCCGTATCCGATGGCTGTTATAATGCCGTCATCGGACAGCTCTAAAATCTCAGGTGTTTTATTCTCATAAGAAAGCGTTACATTATCGGAATATTCTGCAGCATCAGCTTCCCACTCAAGAAGACTTGCATCCAGAAGGAAGGTGTCGCCCGCATCCAAATTCCTGCTGATTGCACGCTTTACACCCGTCAATGGGGTTGTCCCGCTCAAGATAATATCATTGACAAAAAGTTCATTTGCCCTGCCCGTGTTCCGGATAACAAGCAGATAATCTCCTGCATTATCAACATACGCTTCCCCAAGATAGGTAGCCACGCTCGCACCGTCAGCGTTCCATTCCGTCAGCTCCGGGTTGTAGCTTGAAAAATCACCAAGCTTATATGCATCTGTCATATATTGCTCAATGTTTTCGTTTTCTCCCGGAACAGGAATAAGATATACAGCACCGTATCCGCCGATATTATATGCAATATGCCGGAGCAATGCACGGTAATGTCCGGTTTCCGGAATGTTTATCTTTATAGCACACCACTGATCCTGTGCTATTCTGATTCTTAAAAAGCTTCCGTTTGACTGGAAAAATGTTCTTTCCTGCTTAATTACACCCGGATCATATGTATAGAAGCTCCAACCATCGGTATAATCAGCAGTAATGCCGTCTGTCTCAGGAACAAGACCAGCGATATCGTATTTTTCTTCATCTGCTTTTTTATAATGTCCCGGTTCTCTTTCATATGTCGGGTTTACCCACTCCTCGCCGCGGCTGTTGACATGCCGTGTATCAAGTGCGTAAACTATACGCATTCCGGAATCCTCGGCATCAATAACCCGGATGAGACACTCAGCTCTTTTTTCTTTTCCGCCGACATCCAGAATCGCGCTGATCCGCACTTTTCCGAACATGTTGCCGACCGCCGTAATAACGTTTCCGGAAACCGTCGCGATATCCTCATTTTCTGAAGAAATTTCTTTGATTGTATAGTTTTCAACAGGGTTGCCGTTATAATCTTCAACGGTAAACTCTACAGACTGACCTGCCGAAAGAATTTCTTTTTCAGCTTTGAGGCTGTACAGTGGCTCCTCGTTACTAATCCATTCAAGAGAGAGGTTTGCGGGATACATATAGCATGGATTTCCCGCGCCATCTGCGTTGTTGCTTCCCGTTACTTTGAAAACAACAAGATATTTTTGTGCGCCAAGTTCCTCGATAATGCTTGCTTCTTTAACTATTCCGGCACCGGTTGTCGTGTCGTAATATTTTATATCTTTTGCAACTGCAATAGCTCCCGGTGCAGAAATTGCAGCTTCGATATTCGATAAATCGGCATTTGCCGGAAGAAGATACACGTCGCCCTTTCCACCACTGTTTGCTGCTCGATAAGATGAGAACTGAATTTCGTACCAGCCTGTCTGAGGGATTGTCATTTCAAGAGCAAGCCATTCTCCTAAACCTGCAGTTTTGACCATCAGGCGAGTGTCTTTCAACTGCGAATTTGTTCCTATCCTTGCAATAGATGCAGAATGATAAAACCAGTTGTTATTACTGCTGTTTACGGCAGTTACGGTGTTTACGGCAGCATTAACCGCAATCCCGCTTGCTTTTCCGAACTGATACTCAACCGATTCTTCTGCACTTGCAATTGAAAATGCCGGAATGAACGATATTATCATTGATACCGCTAAAATAATCGATAATAATCTTTTCATCTTGTTTTCTTCTCCTTTCGGACAAAGCCCTTTTCTAAGATAGCCAAGATCCTTCGGCAAAGCCTCAGGATGACGCAGAAATAGCAACACGCTTCTCTGCTCTTTTTATTATAGCGGAGAGGGAGCCCTCTCCGCTAC
>JAFQVE010000361.1 GCA_017408185.1 Oscillospiraceae bacterium
ACTGGTTGTTTGCTCCGGGCTTTGAGGATAAAGCAAATCTTTACTGCAATGGCGGTAACACAAATGTTGAGCTTGTGGGAACACTTGACCGTGACGGCTTTGCAAACCACGGCTCACCGAACTATAACTCGACGTGGATAGACTTCCTTATGTATGTTCAGGAGGCGCTTGACGGTTACGACAGATACAATAAATATGATTTGTTCGACAATCCGAAATTTGCGAAGATGTTTACGGTATTCACTCCGTTTACGCTCGTTTCAAAATACACCGCGCAGATAGGTGACTCTGGCAGTACCGGTTCGCAGACATTTGAATGCCCGGATATGGAAAATCTCGTATACGCATATGAAAAGCTCGGAGACGTAAATATCGCAAAGCTTTTATATCTGCAGAACGGAATGACAACTGAAGGAATCCATGCCGACATTTGCGTTAAAGACCCCGAAGCAATTGCGGATGAAATCGAAGAAATAATTGAGCGCGAGGGACCGTATCTCGAAAGCGAAATGCTGACCGGCGCAGGCTTTGCAATTCTGCGTGACGGTGAGATGATAAAATCTGCCGGCACGAATGCAACATATGATTCTCAGCGTGATTTCTGGATGTATTTCGGCCGCACCGAGGGGCACGGACATATGGGCAGCTTAAACCTCGGTGTTGAGGCATACGGATATAACTTTGCGCCGGATTTCGGTTATCCGGAAGGTGCAAACAATTCGCCGAAGCGCCGTTGGATGGACGGAACTCTTGCACATAATACGGTTACCGTGAATACAAAGAATCAGCTTGAAACCGTGAATTCTACCAATCCGCTTCACTTTGATGCGGGTGAAAATGTTGGTGTTATGGATGTTGATTCCTCCGAGGTTTATGCGGAAACTAAGGTGTACCGCCGTACTCTCGTTTCGGTAAAGGTTTCCGACGAGGTTTCATACGGGGTAGACTTCTTTAAGGTTCTCGGCGGAAATGACCAGATTTATTCCTTCCGCGCCCATTCCGATGAGATTTATGAAACGGAAGGACTAACTATTACAAAGCAGGCAGATGAAAACGGAAATTATATCGGCTCCTATGCCGGTGAGGATGTAGAGTATGGCGAGGATCCGGGATATGTCGAAACGGGAACAGCAAAGTATCCGATAGGCTTTCCGTTTTTGAAAAACATCCGCCGTGCAAACAACGTAAGAGGAAGCTTTGCAGTAGACTTTAAGATAAAAGACTTCTGGAAGGTGCTTCCGTATAATATGAATCTTCATCTTCGTCTTACTGCGCTCAATGATTTTGAAACCGATGAAGTTGCAATAACTTCGGCATACGTTCCGAGAAGACTTGATGCGGCGAAGTATTACGACACCCTTGAACAGGTTCTTATTCGTCGCAAGGGAAGCGGAACGCTCAATTCCTTGTTCACCACAGTTTATGAACCGTATAAGGATGCAAGATATATAAAGAAGATTGAGGCTCTTCCGATAACTCCGGTTGACGGCGACCTTTCCGCTGTTGACGCGGCAAAGGCAGTCAAGGTAACTCATACAAGC
>JAFQVE010000048.1 GCA_017408185.1 Oscillospiraceae bacterium
ATATGAACGGAAATGCAACTACGGGTGAAGGGGCATTAAGGCAAGAGCGCGAATTTAGCAAAGGTGCAGGTGTTGCGCTGACTGCCGGTAATCATACAATGAAACTTGAGTTTACGCTGTACACAAAGGGGCAAACACGCATACAGCCTGGATTATACGATATAATCTTCGCACCACGGAGAATAGGCAGTGTCAGCATTTCTTCACCGTCGAATTTCATATACTCCGATGCACGGGGAATGAAACTTACTACTCAAGCATTCTATGAAAGCGGAAAAGAAGCAGATATCGAAAGTGAAACCGATATAAGCTTTAAAAGCTCAGACACGGATATTGCAACGGTGGATGAAGACGGCATTGTTTCTCCGGTTTCTGCAGGTAAGGTAACAATCACCGTGTCGGTAAAGAGCAAGGGTTCAAGTGACGAGCCGAAAACTGCAGAGATAGCGCTTACGGTGCTTCCGGAGAAGGTACACGGGAGCGATACGGCAGAGCAGTTTGAGATAAACTTTTTGAGCGTTGACTACTCAAAGCTTTTCCATACGAGCGGAAAAATATATTATGCAGGCTACAGAGGCGATGTTGCATACCCGGCAATCGGCGACGGCTGGGAGCTTGTTATGGATAAGGAAATTTCAACCCTTCTGAAAAACGAAGAAGGCGTTCAATTTTACGAAGGTGCGCGCATATACCTAAAACCGACTGCCGAGGCGATAAAGAACGGCGATGATGCTGCAGTGTTTAAATTCACCGTTCCAAAAACCGGTATTTATGACATATCAGCAGATATCAATAAGACAACCGGCGGCGGATATGCCGAGATTTATATAGACGGAAGCCTCACTGCTGAGCTTTCCTTATACAACAGCGAAACAATTCGAGTTATTACAGATTGCGGAACGGCTTACCTTGAAGCAGGCGAGCATTACCTGACGGTAAAAAGCTCACTTCTTCAGACTAAGAATGTATCGAACTCCATTTTGAAATTATTTTTCACACCGCGCGGAAAAATCTCCACCGTAGATATACAGAGCGATATGCTTTGGGTAAAAACAGGGGAGATGCGCGAACTGACCGTTTTGGCAAACTACGCAAACGGAACGGCGGTTGATGTTGAGAACGGAGCAAGCGTACGTTTCGAAAGCTCGGACGAAAAAATCGCAACCGTAGATGCAAACGGTGTTGTGACAGGTAAGTCCGAAGGCAGAGTAACAATCACGGCTTTCGTTACCATAGACGGAGCAACTGTAAGCGGAACCTTTGATATAGACGTTTCCGATACGGCAATGACATACGATTTTGAGGTTGATTTCTCAAACGGATATAAAGTCGAGGGGGAAACACCATACACTGCAACAGTTGAAAAAAACGGCTGGCAGGTAAACCTTGACGAAACTGATGCTTATTTGGCAACAAGCTCGTCTGCTAAGATAACTCAACAGAGCTACGGACTTCTTGTCAGCTCGGATTTTGCTGAGGATAGGAACAACGTCACATTTGATTTCTATGTGCCGTCAACAGGTACATATAACATCTCCTTCCGTGGCACGACCTTCAGTAACGGAGCAGTAGGCTATATTTACATAGATAATAAGTTCGTTGGTGAATATGATTTCTATAGCGTTTCGACTCTTCCGAATGCATATTCCGTCAAGCTTCGTCCTCTTATGCTTGAGGGCGGCAGAAACCACACCATAACCTTTGTTCCGGTGAAAAAGGGCGGTGACGGTGTAGGCAAGGGAGCGCTTGCCATTTCAAAGTTTTCATTTGAAGGGACAACAACGCTTGATGGCATCCGCGCCATTTATGCAGATATGCAGAGGAGCAAGATAGCTGTGGGCGAAACCGAGCCGATGCGTTTCCGCGTTGCCCAGAACAACGGCGCAGAGTGGTACGTGAATCCAATGCTCGGTGGATCAGAGGATGTAACGCTCACTTCAAACGGTGATAACGACGAAATCGCAACGGTGCAAGACGGAATCATATCGGCAAAGGCTCCGGGAACCGTTAACTTTGATATTTCGGGAACGATAGACGGTCTTGAAATAAGCGGTCTTGATATCCTCAGAAGCTTTACATTCACGGTAAATGAAGAAACATATGATCACGCAGAGATAGATGTTGTTTTCCCGGTATTCTACGAAGGTGGGAAAACTGAAATTTCCGCAACTGCAGTTCTTACGGACGGAAGCACAGTTGCAGCGCGTGATGTTAATGTCAGCTTTGCCACGGGTGGCTCGGAAGAAACCGGCGATAAGATTGCAACGGTTGAAGGAAATATCCTTTCCACAAATAGGCAGGGAAAGACAACCGTAACAGCGTATGTAACCTTTAACGGGATAACAAAGGATGTAACGACCGAAATTGAGATAGTTCCTGTTACACTTAAAGCGATTGAGGGTAAGACTGAAGATACCATTGTTTCATCGTTTGATAAAGACGGCTCGAAGCTCATCATAACGGGAAGAAACAATGACGGAAGCGAAGGATCCTTAGAGGGGGCAACGTATACCTATGAGGCACTCACTCCGAACATTGACATCCGCGTCGACGGCAACGATGGCTATGTGCTTGCTCTCTCTCGCGGCTCTGCAAAGGTAAAGGTGAGTGCGCACATATTTGGACTTGATTTTTCAACGGAGGTTGATGTCGTATCAATTTCACAGAAGATGGAGCCTACCTTCTACACACAGAAGATGCGGGATGCCGCACAGGAAAATATAAAGAAATACAGTTGGGCAAAGTCGCTACAGAAGTCAGCTGTGGCGGCTGCCGATGTGGCACTAGAGAAGGTGGATGCGCTCTACTATAACGCAATCCTTTATGAAGGAATTCCGCGCGCATGGGGGCCATTCCTTGAAAAAGACCCCGAGGAATTTTTATGTGTATATTGCAAAGAGGATATACGAGAGAAATTCGGAAACTACGCATGGGGTATCGATCCCATAAATCGTCCGTGGAAGATCCAATGTCCGAGCTGTAAGCGTATCTTCCCGAGTAATGATTTTGGAAGCTTCTATAAGCTCGGTCTTGACCAAAAGGGGCAGTTTAACCGCCTCCGTGCGCTCGATGCGCACCGTGCAATGCTCCTCAATCAGGGGGAAGCGCTTCCTGCTGAAGAGATCACCGAAGAAAGAAGAGAAGCAATTGCAACAGGTGATTTGCTGACCGATTATGAGCTTGACTATTTTGGCTATGGAATGGGTTACCTTGAAAATACCTCGTATAAAGAGGTAAATACAACCCTCGGTGTTCCGTTGGATGAGGTCGACCGCTGGTGCGTTGATGACGGCTTCGGTTGGGATACTCGCAAAAAGACAACGGGAGAGGTTGCGTATCCGATAAAGAAGATGTTTATGGCGGCTTATCATTATCTTAATTATCACAGTAACGGAGACGGACCTTCCTTAATTGATGCTTATTTGAAGAATCTTACAAATGCGTATCTTTACACCGGAGATATCAAGTATGCTCGCGCAGGAATAATTCTTCTTGACAGAATTGCAGACGTTTATCCGAGTCTTGACTGCAAGCTTTATCCCACTGCCGGAGTTAACGGTGAATCGAGAGTCAACGGAAAAATTGTCGGTTCAATATCGGATTGCGCCGTTGCAGATATATTCACGAAAGCATACGATGCATTTTATCCCGCAATGGATGATCCGGAGGTAATAAGAATTCTTTCAGAACGGGCAGCTGCGCAGGGGCTTGAAAATCCGAAAACAACAGGCGATATGATTCGTGAAAACTGCGAAACCGGAATCTTGCGAGAGATATTCAAGGGAGCGCAAAGCGCTAGATTATTCGGAAACTTTGCTATGCACCAGACCAGCGTTACGCTTGCGGCGATAGTTCTTGACAATTTTTCCGAGACGAAAGAGATGCTTGATTGGGTGGCAAGACACGAAAGCCTCCCGCGCTCGCAGGTAACTGAGTTCGGTCTCACATTTAATCCATATTCAAAAAACGGTGGCGGCGGTGTTCTTCCTAAATATGTAAACGATGTTGACCGCGACGGCTTTGGTTGGGAAATAGGTGTAGGCTATAACCAGGGCTGGGTTTCAAATTCAGTATATATTGCTGATTGGGTGCGCAGATACGGCAAGTATGAAGGGCTCGACCTTTTTGGCAACGCAAAATACACAAAAATGCTGGAATCTATCATCAAAATGACTATGGCAGGCGGCTACACGCTTCAGGTTGGTGATACATCAAGAACTGCTGACCCGAGGCAGCTTACATCGGCGCTTGTGACAAAATATGCGTTCTATCATCTGCGTGATCCTAAATATGCACAGATAATCTATTATCTTGCAGGTGGAGATGTTTCGGAAACATATCTTGATATATTCCAGGAGGATGTTGAAGAGTTTCAGCAGGAGATTATGGACATTATCGAGAAATACGGCGAGTATGAGTTCGGAAGTCGGAATCTCACAGGCTTTGGTCTTGTAGTGCTTTCGGGCGGCGAGAAGGTGGATGGAGCAAACGGCGCTGATTTCCGACGCGATACATGGCTCTGGCACGGAAATTCCCTTAAGTCTCACGGACATAGGGACACGCTTCAAATGGGCATTGATGCCTATGGCTTTAACTTCACTCCGGACCTTGGATATCCGGGCGCAACCAGCAATGATCCAAACCGACTGCAATGGGTTGCCGAGGCGATTTCACATAATACCGTTGTTGTTGACGGCAAGGGAATGAACCAAAGAAAGAGCGGTGATCCTCTTCACTATGAGGGTGAAGGAATAGTTAAGCTTATTGATGTCGAAGACCCCGATGTATATGACGAAACCGATATTTACCGCAGAACGCTTGTTTCTGTCGATGCCTCACCTGAGGTTGCTTATACAGTGGATTTCTTCCGTATACGCGGCGGTAATGAGCATACTTACAGCTTCCACACGCAGTCGGCAGACGGCGTTACGACCGATGATCTTGAACTTGATCCCCAGGATTCAACTCCGGGAGACTTTACTCTTGATGACGGTGGATATCTCGGATCATATGCAGGCTCCGAGGTTCCGTGTGGAGCGGATCCGAATATAGACACAACAGCATCCGACTATGACCTTATGTATCCGCTTGGCTATACATGGTTAAAGCACGTTCGCAGGGCAACTCCAGAAAGCGGAGAGTTCACTGTGAACTTCAAGCAGACGGACTTCAAAAAGCTGGTTAAAGACTCCAGAGGCCTTAACCTTAAATTCACCGCACTTAACGACTGGACTCCTTCAGGCGTCGGCATTGCGGTTGCCGAGCCTCCGACCAGACCGGAAAATAATGTTATTCCGTATCTTGATTATATGCTTATCCACCGCACCGGCAAAAATCTTGACACGCTCTTCACCTCTGTTATCCAGCCGTATAAAGGCGAGGTGTATATAGACAATATGAAAAGCATTCCCCTTACAAGTAGTGGCGGAGAAGGTTCGGATGACACATCTAAGGCCGTTCGCGTGATGCTTAAATCCGGACGCACCGACTATATCATCTATGCAACAAACCCGAATGTTACCTACACGGTGAATGACGAGGTAAACGGGAATCCGGTAAGTTTCAGTTTCCGCGGTTTTGTAGGTGTTTATTCCGTAGATAAAAACGGCAATAACATTTATTCCTATGTAAGCGATGGCGATTTTATCGGTAATCTAAGCACAACGGCACGCCTTACAGGTACGGTTTCGTCCTTCACGGAGGAACTTGTAACCGAGAATTTCATCAATGTAACAATGGATGAAGAGCTCACGGAAGAACAAATAACGGCTCTCGCGGGGAAATATGTCTATATTGATAACGAGGGAGTGAATAACGGCGTATATAAAATCGAGAGCGCCTCCGGAAGTGGAAAAAATGTTTCACTTAACATCGGTGATGTTTCCATTATAAACGGGTACAGAGCTCCGCGTGATATAACGCTTGGATACACCTACGACATTGCACCGAAGCAGAGCTTCGCAATTCCGCTTTCGGCAACATATGACGCATCACCGATTGTTGAAGATGTTGAAGAAGCAACCACATCGGCGGGCAGCTCAATTACGTTAAATCTTAAAGTGGAAAGTCCTCTTGGCGAAAAGATAACCTATATCGGAACGCTTCTTCCGCGTGGCGCAAGCATAAATTCCGAAACAGGAAAAGTTACATGGAAGCCTGACAGCAGCCAGGTAGGTGAAAACGGCTTCTTTATCACGGTTCGCGATGAATCCGGTCGCGAAAGCTCTACAAGCTTTAAGGTAACCGTTTACGGTTCAACAACAGGAAGTTCGCCATCAAATAAAGAAGAAACACCGTCAACCGAGCCGTCCGACACACCCGCCGGGGGTGGCGGTGGAGGCGGCGGTGGTGGTGCAGCACCGACCCAGAAACCAAACGATGATAAAACCGATGCTGAGGAGCATTCGCCGTCCATTCCGAACAATGAAATCACAACCCAACCTAATGTGGGCAATGAAATCTCTGTCCTACCAAAATTCACGGACTTGGGTAACCATTCCTGGGCAGCTGATGCGATAGATACGCTTGCCGCTGACGGCATCATAAAAGGAACATCGGAGAATTCATTCTCACCGGCAAGCAACATAACACGTGCAGACTTTGCAATACTTCTTGTTCGCGCATTTAAACTTACGAGCGATAATACAGAGAACTTCGCGGATGTCTCGGCTTCCGACTACTTCGCATCCGAGCTTGCAATCGCACGCAATACCGGAATTGTAGGTGGAATAGGCGATAACAAATTCGCCCCTCGCAACACCATCACCCGCCAGGATATGATGGTAATGGTCTATCGGGCATTGACCGCCCTTAACGTGGACGATACCACCATCTCTGTAGGGGAGGGAATTGGCACACTTCCGCAGATGGAAGAGATGTCCTAACCGGACTTCGCCACCGTTGCAGATTATGCAAAAGAAGCGGTTTCAGCTCTTGTTAATGCAGGTCTCGTAAACGGAAAGAACGGTAACATTGCACCTGGCGATTACACCACCCGCGCAGAAGTGGCAGTTTTAATCAAGAGGATTCTTGATTATATAAAACAGTAAAATCGAATTTTCGCGACAGCTCGGAAACTCTCAGTTATGGGAGTGGATAAAGGAGTCAATTGGCAGAACGATAAATTAGTTAAAGATTCACATTATGGCATAATTAACCGAAAAGGTTAATATAAAACAAAAAAAGAGGAGGAAAACTCAAAATGAAAAGAAGATTAATTACTCTGCTTCTCGCAGCAATGATGATTTTGTCGCTTGCTGCATGTACAGGGAACAAAGAAAACAGAGAAAGCGGAAAGGCTCTTTCCGATGGCGCAACGATAAAGCTCGTTACGCTCTCAAGCCCAAGCTGGCCTATTGACGGCGACTGTAAGGCTTGGGAGTATATCCGTGAGGGAACGGGCGCAAATCTCGAGGTTCAGGCAATTCCGTCTTCGGATTTTTACTCTAAAATTACGTTGATGTATGCTGCTCCCGAGACTCTTCCGGACGTTATGGCATTTGACAGCAAGCGCCCAACGGATGTTTATGCAAAGCAGGGGGCGCTCATCGCTCTTGACGACGTAGCAGAGTATATGCCGAACTACAAGGCTTTCCTTGAAAAAATTCCGGCAGATGATGCTGCACGCATTGTAAATGCACGCAAGGCTGCAGACGGTAAGGTTTATTACAGCCCGACTTACGGCAGGGAAAAGATGCAGGGCGTTCGCGCATGGCTTTACCGAAAGGATATTTTTGAAAAGCATAATCTTGCGGTTCCGACAAATCAGGCAGAGTTTATAGAGGTGTGCCGTGAGCTTAAGGCGCTCTATCCGGATTCATATCCGTTTAGTATGCGTAGCGGATTGCAGTTTATAAGTATGATAGGTCCGCTTTGGAAACCGTATTTTACTCAGTATGCATACTATGATTACGATGCAGAAAAATGGAATTACGGTGCTGCCGAGCCGACTCTGCTTGAAATTATGACATTCTTAAAGCAGATGGTGGATGAAAAGCTTCTCCCTGCAGATTTTCTTACGATAAATGTGCAGACGTGGCAGGAGCTTATAACCTCTGACCGTGGCTTCATCTTCCCGGACTATCAGACCAGAATAGACTTTTTCACGCCGCTTGTACGCACAAAGAATCCGGAGTTTACGCTCACTGCAATGGTTCCGCCGATTATGAATGAAGAAACAGGCACTCACAATCTCGCAAAATTCAACCTTGATACATACGGCCTTGTTCTTTGCAACACAAAGGATGATGCAAGAATTAAAAACGCTGCAGCTTATCTTGACTGGATGTATTCCGATGAAGCGGAAGAGCTTCTTTCCTGGGGTAAAGAAGGCGAAACCTATAATGTTGTAGACGGTAAGCGAATTTACATCACCGATGAAACGGGCGCACAGCCTAATACGCTTTACGGCTTCTCGCTTCCGGGTACTGTTGCTCGCTTTAACCCCGATGCGGTTGATGCTTTTGAGTCTGAGCTTGTGGGAGAATCACGGAATATTACGCTTGAGTATATTGAGGAAGAAGTCAACCCGACTATGTGGCTTGCAACTAACGATGAGGAAGACGCTGTAATTGCTCAGGAGGGTACGGCTATTCAGACATATACAAAGGAAATGATTTCAAAATTTGTCCTCGGTCAGGAGCCTCTCTCAAAGTTTGATGAGTTCGTTGCAACGCTTAATGAAATGGGACTTGAAAAGCTTCTTGCAGCATACGAAAGTGCGTATAACAGAGTGAAGTAAAGCAGAAATTCAAAACGTAGAATGTTCTTGTTTAGAACTTCTGCTTTAAGCTCTGAACTACAAGTCATCCTGATGTTATCGGCGGCTGCGGTGTTTCGGCAGATTATCCCAAGTTCGTTCGCGATACCTATGAAAAATTAATTGATAATTCTGTTTGTATGTACATCAACGGTGCGCAGGGAGACAGCAACCATATCGACATAAGGCTTAGCGAGGATAAATGCCGCGGCGGATATGACAGAGCGCGCTATATGGGAAGAAAAATAGCAATGTCCGTTATTGCAAACTATGAGCTTCGCGAAGAAATCAGGGGCGATAAGATTGCTTTTGCTAACAAAAGCATTTTTGTAAAGTACAATAAGGGAACTCCCGAAGAGGTTGTCTGGGCAAATGGAATTATGGCAGAATATGAGCACTACGGTGATCCCAAGCTTATCCCCGGAATAATTGAAAACCCTGTTCATATTGTTGCAAAAGCAAAAAGAATATCAGACCTTTCAAAACTTGGCAACGAAAAGGAACTGCTTATTTCGGCTCTTGCAATCGGCGACGCAGTATTTGGTGGTTTCCCGGGCGAACCATTTACCGAAATGGGAAGAATTGTTAAGAATAAATCAAACTTCACTCTCACAATCCCGTCCTGCTGCACAAACGGCTATGAGGGATATTATCCTATGGTGGATGCGTATGATGAAGCCGGCTATGAAGCAAACTCGGCAAGATATGAAAGAGGAACAGCCGAAAAGCTTGCAAATGAATTGTCAGACCTCATCAATACGTTGAAATAAAAAAATAAAACAAAATTGGAGGAAAAGAAAATGAAAAGAGTATTATCAATTATTCTTGCGCTTACCCTCGCATTCGCACTTCTCCCAACGTTTGCATCGGCAACGGAAACGGTGACGCCGACGGAACCGACAATATTTACTATTGATTTTTCGGAGTATACAACACCGAGTAAAGGTTCGATTACAACAAACGGTGCAAAGATAGGACCCGAATGGACGTATAAGTCATTTGCAGGATACGGCTGGACTGCGTTGCTGAACGCAAGTGATTCAACGATATATGCTTCGACGGAGCCCTATGGAACCAACGTAAAATATTTGGTGGATGAAACAAATGGCGATTATCTTGGCTTTGATATTCAGAACAATGAGAACTACGGCTACAACGTAGATAATGGTTACAACACATTTTCGTTAGACTTTGAGCTGCCTGCCTCAGGCATATATGATATCTCGTCCGGTATACGTAACCTTGCAAATGATTATGGTTATGTGCAAATGGAGATTGACGGAGTTGATATCGGAAAAATTGAAAACAACAGGTCTGGAGATATGAACGGAAATGCAACTACGGGTGAAGGGGCATTAAGGCAAGAGCGCGAATTTAGCAAAGGTGCAGGTGTTGCGCTGACTGCCGGTAATCATACAATGAAACTTGAGTTCACGCCGTACACAGAGGGGCAAACACGCTTACAGCCTGGATTTTATGATATAATCTTCACCCCATCAACCATTAATTCAGCAATAGTTACGGTAGATACAGAAAACGAATACAAAGTCGGTGATACAATCATGCCGACGGTTTCTCTTAACATAGAAGGAGCCGGAAACAAAACATATTTAGACCTTGAGCAGGCAGGCATCTCCCTCGGTGTAAAGGAAGCGGATGCCAGCGTAATAGTTGAAGATAATGTTTTCACTGTAATAAAGGAAGGTGATTTTGAATTCACCCCCGTTGTAACAGTAAACGGAGAAACTTTTGAAGCGGAAAAAGTAACTATCGGGAAAGAAACAGAGCCGGAGTTGACGGAACCGACAATATTTACTATTGATTTTTCGGAGTATACAACACCGAGTAAAGGTTCGATTACAACAAACGGTGCAAAGATAGGACCCGAATGGACGTATAAGTCATTTGCAGGAGACGGCTGGACTGCGTTGCTGAACGCAAGTGATTCAACGATATATGCTTCGACGGTGCCCAATGGAACCAACGTAAAATATATGGTGGATCAAACAAATGGTGATTATCTTGGTTTTGATATTCAGAACAATGAGACCTACGGCAAAAACGTAGATAATGGTTACAACACATTTTCGTTAGACTTTGAGCTGCCTGCCTCAGGCATATATGATATCTCGTCCGGTATACGTAACCTTACAAAGGATTATGGTTATGTGCAAATGGAGATTGACGGAGTTGATATCGGAAAAATTGAAAACAACAGGTCTGGAGATATGAACG
>JAFQVE010000362.1 GCA_017408185.1 Oscillospiraceae bacterium
CCTATTCCGACTATATTAGACATTGCCATTCCACTTTCCATCAGCTCCGACGAGCTTTATCTTTGATATACAGAACTCGCAAACAGCCTCTATCGGCTTTTTCATAAAGCTGTCTATTGCAACAGGTCTGTCCGGCTTTTTCAGTTCTTCAAAGCAACAATCAAGGAAAGAATAACAAACATCGGTTGCAAAATTGATTTTTCTGATGCCTGCCGAAACTGCCTTTTTTATCTCCTCTTCCGGGATTCCGCTGCCGCCGTGAAGAACAAGCGGAGTGTTATCCGTTGCTTTTCGGATTTCTGCAATGCGCTCGATATCAAGCTTCGGAGGCTTTGAATATCTGCCGTGAGCCGTGCCTACCGCAACGGCAAGGCACGAAACACCGGTTTCTTCAACAAATCTTTTTGCATCCTCCGGCACCGTGAACTCATCAAGGTCATCCTTGGTTGTGCCGATATGTCCGAGCTCGCCCTCTGTCTGAACATTAAGATACGCGCAAGTTTCTGTAACGCGCTTGGTGAGCGCGATATTTTCCTCAAAAGGAAGGCTTGAACCGTCAAGCATTATGCCTGTTGCTCCGTAGCGGATTGAACGAGTTGTTTCAAGCTCACTTGGTCCGTGGTCAAGGTGGAAGCAAACGGGGACGCTTGCCCGCTCTGCCGCCGCCTTTATCACCGGTGATAAGAAGTATCCGGTTTCTTCCTTCATAAGCCTTGGATACACCTGCATGATTATCGGTGCATTTTCTTTTTCTGCTGCGTGGATAACCCCTATAACAGTTTCCATATTGTATACGTTAAATGCCGGGATGGCAAAACCGCCTTTTTCAGCGAGATTTAATACCGTTTTGAGATTTACAAGCATCGGAGCACTGCCTCCTCAAGAGTGAGAAGCTCTATATCATCAGGCTTCTCGGCAAGAAGCAGATTGTATTCTGCAACGTCTGCCGTTACAAGAATTTTTGCATTTGCGTTTTTCGCATTGAACCAGCGGCGACGTGCAACCTCTGCCATTACCTCCGGCATATACTCATTCATAATGAGATTTCCCGCAAGCACTGTATCTTTTCCGTTAAGAAGCATTTCCTTTACCCCACCGCAAGCAGAAAGGATTTCTCGCATCGGTTCGGTTTCCTCAAGGTCACGGGAAAGAATTGCACTATCCTGCGGAGTGAATGTAAGGTCGGATTTCTTTACACTGAGCTTTCCGTTCTTTACAAGCTCTGCAACAAAAGATGTGAATGTAACAACCTCTGCCGTGAGATTTATTCCCCATTCCTTATATTCGCGGAGCATAACCTTTGCATCGGCAGGGTTATAACAAATAACCTTTTTGTACTTTGAAAGTGTCTTTGCGCAAGACTCCATAACTGATTTCGTCTCTGCCGCGGCACCAATCATAAAGTCCATAGAATAGCCGCTGTTCGGCTCATCGGCAAGAACAGTGAAAGAGACGCCTGCGCGTTTTAAAAGCTCAATTGCGTTTTCATAGCCGCCTTTTACCCTTGCAAACTCGCCGAGGAAAAGGAGTGTATCGCTTTCCGGCATAGCGGAAACCTTAACTTCTTCGCCGTAAACGTTTCCCTTTTGAACTACATTTGAAACCATTGTCATTATGTATTCCGGGAGCTTGCCTTCAAGTGCAGCGCCAAGGCGTGCTTCCTTTGTGAACATAACCGGATCCCAACCGGTAACACATTCCTTTACGCAAGCGCCGCAGAGCGCACATTCATATACGTTTGAGATAATATCATCGGAATATTCAACCGCATCACGGCTAACCATCGAAAGACCGAAAGCACGGGCACGAGCAGTGTTTCTCTCGAGTCCCGTTGCGTTTCCTATCGGGCAGATATGACGACACATCCAGCAGAAGCGGCAGGCGTCCATATGTTCTTTTGATTTCTGAGTGAATTGCATTGTTCCTACCTCCTCTTACAGACCAAGCTTGTACGGATTCATGATTCCGTTCGGGTCAAGTTGTTTCTTTATGCCTTCAAACACCTGCATTGCAGGACCGTACTGTTCCTTCATAAGTCTGCCGAGCTTTATGCCGACACCGTGGTGGTCGTTTACAACACCGCCGTTTGCAAGTGCTGTTCTTACGCCGCAGTTCCAGATTTCCTGATGGAGTCTGAATGCCTCGTGCGGGTCCTGCGGAACGTCCTGGCCGTCGACGATAAAGCGGTCGTAAATCATGCATCCCCATTCATACCAATGCGAGAAGTGAGCGATGAACTTTGCCTGCGGGAAGTTTGTTTCAATAGCCTTTTTCATTTCCCAGTATATCTTCTCAATCTTGTCGTATGGAGCGATGGTATCCATAGTACCAAAGCACTGCGGAATATCCATCATATGACCGGGATAGAAGAATGTTATTTTTTCCTTCCACCATTTTTCGCCGTATTCGGAACCCAAATCCTCTGCGCCGTATTTTGCAAAGGTTTCAAGAAGAATCTTCATTTCAAGGTCTGCAATTTCTTTGACACCTTCGATTGCTATATTCATAAATGCGCCCTTTTTCTCGACACCGACAATTTTCTTGATAAGTGATGCTGTTTCAGCCTCGTCATAAAGACGCATAACAGACGGCTTGAACTTCTGCAGAAGCTCGCGGCCTGCGTTGAATGCATCAGTCATATTATGGAACAAAAATCCGCGGAACTGACGGGACTCCGGTTGTTCGTAAATTCGCATCTGTGCCTTTGTCATAACACCGAGAGTTCCTTCAGAACCGATGAATATCTGGTTGAGATCAGGACCTGCGGCATGCTTAGGTGCGGGAGAGGTTTCGATTATATCGCCGTTCGGGAGAACAACCTCCATCTGAAGCACCATATCGTCTATTTTGCCGTACTTTGTGGAAGATACACCGATACCTCGGTGTGCGAGGAAGCCGCCGACTGTTGAACAGGTAAGCGATGACGGATAGTGCATTGTTGCATACCCCCGCTCGTTTGCAGCCCACTCGATGTGCTTGTATATCGAGCCTGTGCCGCATTCTATGTACATTCCCTGCTCATTTACATCGTATATCTTATTCATACGCTTGGTGTCAAGCAGAATACCGCCGCAGACAGGGATAGCACCACCCTGGGTACCGCCACCGCCGCCCCATGTGGTTACGGGGAGCTTATAGTAGTTTGCAATTTTTAAAACTGCAGATGTTTCCTTTGCATCCTTCGGTGCAACAACAAAATCCGCCTCCGGCATACGCAGACCTCTGTCTGCCCACATTCTCGAGAGCCAGAAATAGTCTACACTGTGAGTGAGCTTGTCAATCGTTCTTGTTGAACAGTTTGCTTTGCCGACTGCGTCTTCAAGCTCTGTCATAATTACATCAAATAAAAAGTCTGTCATGCCAATTTCCCTTTCTTTTTATCAGTCACTGCAATGCCATTAAGCAATACAGTTTTTATTTTACAATTCTTATCAAATACAACGATATTTGCTGTAAATCCGTTTTCAATGCGCCCGATATTGTTTATACCCAATATTTCTGCCGGAGTTCTCGTCAGCATTTTTACCGCATCACAGACAGATAAGCCATAGTGGTTAATTCCTCGCTCAAGAAGAGTTATTCCCGTTGCGATGCTTCCGGCAAAACAGGAACGGTCAGGAAGCTTTGCAACGCCATCCTCAATTATAACGCGGTTTGCCTCTATCTTTTCTCCGAGATAACTTTCTTTAACATCTGTACCCGCTGAACGAAGTGCATCGGAAACGAGTGCGATTTTGCCGCAACCCTTTATCTTCATTGCAAGCTTTAAGGCATCAACAGCAACGTGTTTTCCGTCTGCAATCAGCTCGATGCTCACATCGTCATTGAGATATGCTGCCTCTATCACACCGGCTTCAACCTTTTGATTCACCTTATGTATGCTTGATGTTGCGCTATACAGATGTGTGATATGCGAAAATCCGTGCTCAAACGCGTTTTTTGCTTGCGTACTCGTTGCATTGCTGTGACCGACAGACATAAGGACACCGTTTTCAACCATCCGCTTCGTGAAGGTTTCCATATTGTCAAGCTCGGGTGCAGCAGTTATTCTTTTGATTATGCCCCTGCCTGCACCAAGCAGCATCTCGCTCTCTGCATCCGTCGGAGAATGAAGAAGATGTTCCTTGTGAGCACCTTTCTGCTCCTTTGAAATATACGGACCTTCAAGATGTATGCCGCAGAAATTCGGACATAACGGTACAGCTTTCTTGTACACCTCTATAACGTTGAGTATGTTGCCAAACTCTGCAGAAACTGCGGTCGGAAGCATTGTGGTCGTTCCGTTATTTAAATGGATATCGGATATTTCACGAAACGCATTCACATTGCAATCCATAAAGTCATATCCGGCACCGCCGTGAACATGGATATCAACAAATCCGGGAGAAATGTATGCGCCGTCCGCATCAATAACTTCGCAGTTTTCCGGAAGCTCTCCGCTGAAAGATATGTCTTTAATAATCTCGTCTTTTATCAGCAAATCCGCCTTTTTTATTTCGTTTTCAAATACGGCGTTTCCGCCTTTTATAAGTGTGTAGCTCATATTACTTGTTATATACCCTTATTTCCGGTACCGGAGAAGAAAGCGCAACCTCTGCGGCATACAGCATTGCATCCTTATGGTTCTGGAAGAGCGAGCACGGAACCTTTGCCGTAACCTCTCCGTGAAGAATCTTACGAAGTGCGCCTGCATTCCAGTCACGCGGCATACACATTCTTACCTTCTTCGCCATAAACATTTCCTTCATACCTACGGTGATGCAGTATTTCGGAATTCCGTCAAGATCGCCACCGCAATTCATAAACGAATTAATTGTTCTTGTTTCCCTTGAAACCTCCAGCACTCTTGTCGGTCTGTTCAAAAATTCTTCATTTGTAAATTTCTCATCACCGTAAGGCGGTTCATTGAAAGCATAGTGTCCATTGATACCAACACCGCCGAATACCATATCAAGCTTGCCGTACTTTTCAATTATCTCAAGCACCTTTCCGGTATCGTGCGGATCGGGGAAATATCTGTTTTCCGGAAGAACGTTCAGCTCATCATCAATTCTGCTATAGAAAATTCTGTTCATTCCTCCGCGGAAGGAAAGCGGATCGTTTTCGTCTATGTATTTCTTATCATCGGTGAGGTATTCATCCATGTTGATGAATACGCAATTCTTAAGGCTTATACGATATTTATTTACAAGATGAACAATGCGGCTGTACGGTCCGAGCGGCCCGTAAGGAATTACCATAACCGTAGGCTCACCTTTTTTGTTATTTTCCTCAATAGTCTCAAGAACCTCTATCGCAACCTTCCAGTACATATCAACTTCGGTTTCACAAACATTGAGCTTTATATTACTGCCCTTTCCGATATCTTCTCTTTTAATTCTGTTAATGTCCATTTTCATTTTCCTTTCTTTCCGTACGCTCGCATCATGCAAGTGATTATTTATATCTAACATTATTTTATCACCCTCGCGCTCTTGTGTATATGGACAATACACATATTTTTTAGCACAATTCACGGTTTTAAATCCTCTTGACCACGAGAGAAAACAGTGCTATAATATGCAACATAACCGATGTTTGGAGGAATTTTGCATGGGAAATACTTATAGCACCGAACGCACGTCCGACGAATACCTTGTGCTTAACAACTGTGGAATAGAGGTCTTCTACGATGTGAGTGACCGATGCATACGTGAGCACGGACGCGTTGATTATCACATACTTTATATTGCAGAGGGAGTATGCCATCTCACGACCAAGAACAAAACAAAAAAGATTCCCTGCGGAAATATAATTTTATTCCGTCCAAACGAACCTCAGGATTATGCATTCTATGAAGCCGACAAAACCGTATCTTATTATCTTCACTTCACCGGTGTCGGATGTGAGCATATTCTCAAGCAATTAAAAATCCACAATTCAAGAATTACTTATATCGGAAAAAACAGGCACTTCGAGGAAGTGTTTGATAAGCTTATCCGCGAACATACGCTCAAGCCCCATGCATACGAATGGTATTGCACTGCACTGCTCACTGAACTTTTTTCTATCATTTCACGCCACGCATGGTTAAAGAAAAATAACATCGGCAGCCGAAGTGAGCAGATTGTAGAAGATGCTTGCCGTAAGATATACGAAAATCCAGGAGCAGTTTCCATCCCCCAGCTCGCTGCAGATGCGTATCTGAGTATAGGTCATTTTTCAGACATTTTCAAAAAAATAACAAAAACCCCTCCACAACAATACATAAATTCTGTAAAGTTGCAGAGGGCAAAGGATATGCTTATAAACACAGATTTCCCGATTGGTAAAATAGCAGTCGATTCAGGATTTAATGACCAGAATTATTTTTCAAGACTTTTCAAGAAGACAACAGGTATGTCACCAAAGGAGTTTCGGAAATAAAGAACGATGTGCCCTGTAGCCATGCTCATATATAAGATATCGAATAATAAAGAAAACAGCTTGCCTTTATGTATCAGGCAAGCTATTATCTTTATCTGTTGTATTCAAATCCAAAACTGGCTATATTGCTTGTAAATTCACATAAAAGTAAGAAAAATACTATTCAGGAAACAAATAATTTGCCGCAAGAGAATACTATTTACTAAAAGAAGGTGGTACCGTTTCATTATTCGCAAAAGCATTAGGGCCGGGATCAGACATTGAAAAATACATACGGGCAGCTTTAGTGGTTCCGAAATCTCTGTTGGAACCGCTATTTTGTACTTTATTAAAGGCATCACGGAACATTTGATTGTGTGCTTCTTCACGGTTTAAGAGAAAATCTATTGTCTCTCTCACTTTTTTATCATCAATCTGGCGATACAAATATTCATATACTACCTTTGCACGCTGTTCGGATGCGATGTTACTTAAAAGGTCAGCACACAAATCTCCTGTTACTGTGACATAATCTCCTGTCCAAGAGTAGCCTGATGAATTTATAAGACCGGGATTGAGGCCTAAAAGGACATGAGATTGTACTTCTCCTGCTTGCACCTGAGCTACGTCCACATCATGCCCGTTGAGTAAATTGATGGTTTGCGCAACCATTTCCATATGCCCAAGCTCTTCAGCAGCTATATCCAGAAACAAATCTTTGATTTCGGGATCCTTTATGCGAAAGCTCTGTGACATGTATTGCATAGCTGCTTTCAGTTCACCATTTCCTCCCCCGAGTTGTTCCTGAAGCAGTACGGCATATTGTGGATTTGGTCTTTCAACTTCTACCGGATGAAAAAGCATTTTTTCGTGTTTAAACATATTATCCTCTCCAATTGCAATATTCTATCTTTATTTTTTACAATTTAAAGTACATTATTCACAAAAGCCGTCTTTTCTTTGGTTACTGCACATCATATTTTGATGTAATATTTCTAAAACCATTGACTTTTTTAATTATCATAGTATATAATATAATTATTATCAAATGATAGGCGGTGCTT
This sequence comes from Oscillospiraceae bacterium, assembly GCA_017408185.1. The sequence continues at coordinate 7,449 of JAFQVE010000362.1, forward strand.
ACTTTGAAAGATTTAATTAAAAATATAAGAAATTTTGTTACTATGAATCAGGAGCAATTTGCAGAGTCTTTGGGAACTACTGTGCTCTCTATTAATCGTTGGGAGAACGGAAAGACAGAACCGAATAAAATGGCTCAAAAGCAACTATATCAATTCTGCAAAAACAACAGCATTGATTTAGCTAAAATGATAATAGATTCAAAAACATATGAGAATACTGATAATAAGTTAATTCTATATCACGGCTCTAAAAATGGTATAGTTGGAAACATTGCACCTATTAGTCGTAGCGAATGCGATTTTGGCCAGGGCTTTTATATGGGAACAAGTACGTTGCAACCTCTTACTTTAGTGTGTGCAGAAGATAAGCCAAAGTTTTATACAGTAGAACTCGACTTGACCGGACTTAAAGTTCTCAATGTTGAAATCGGTCTTGAATGGGCACTTTTGATTGCATACTATCGCAAGGAAATGGAATCAGCTATTGGTACAAAAATTTACGAGAAGTATGCTAATTTTGCAAACGGGTACGATATCGTTGTCGGATATATTGCAAATGACCGTATGTATACCGAACTTTCACGTTTCTTTAATAAAACTTTGACAGATACGGCGTTAATTCATTGTTTATCTGCACTTGACCTTGGAAAGCAATATGTTGCAATTACAGAAAAGGCATGCAAACAAATCAAGGTGTTAAAAGAAGAAAGTTTATCTCAGCTTGAACTTGCGATTCTCCGTGATATGAGTGTAGAACGCAGAAAAGAAGGAATTGCTCTTGCTGATGAAATTGAAGTAAAATATCGCCGTGAAGGAAGGTTCTTTGATGAGATTTTGGGAGGAAAATGATTATGAATAAATCCTTACAATTAACTCTTTGTGATACTCAAGGTAAGTTATTTGAGCTATCCGGCGAACGAGGTTATGATAGCGAGACATTTATTAAGTCATTTATGACAACTGCTATTTCAAAGGATATGGACAAGGATTTCCATCATGTTCAATGGGCAGGCAAAGAATATATTATGTCTCGCATGGAAGAGGAAAATGCTAATGCAATAAGCAATAATGGAATTGTTTTTGATAACGAAACATTGTACTGGACCGGTTATATTTATAGATACTGGAATATATATACGGGCGAATCAAGTAAAGACATTTA
>JAFQVE010000363.1 GCA_017408185.1 Oscillospiraceae bacterium
AAAGTTTCAAAGTAATTATTTTTGTTCATGCGCTCAGTACGGGGCCCACCCTGTACCGAGCACCGGCGTTGTTTGTCTTCAACGTTGTTTAATTTACAAGGTACAAATCTTCATTCGCTTGCCTCGTCTCATCCACTTCCGTGGGTGACGCGACAGTTAATGATTATATCACACTCGCAAGCGCTTGTCAAGTACTTTTTTTCATTTTTTTGAAATTTTTTCTTGACCGCTCAGGCCCTCTCGAACCCCCTCTCGCGAGGTGCCTTAATACTATACCAAATTCTTTCCCGTTTGTCAACACTTTTTTTGAAATTTTTTCAAAAAAATTTTTAACCCCGTTTTTACGCTCTGTATATAATACTATATAAGTGTTATTCAAACAATGGCGGTGAACTGATTATGTACACTCTTTTCATATATAATAACGAAAGCAATCGCCTCGAAAGATATAACCTTCAGCCCTACAGCAATATCCCCTACGCCACACATTCATCAATGTCCGTTTCTGATTTTTTCTCAAACACCTCCTCCTGCGCCGGCTGGACCTCCACAGAATTTATCCGGAAATGGAACAAGTTCTCCCGCGGAGAAATCCACGCCGAATTTATCTTTCGCAGAATATGGGAAGGCGGATACATTTCCGAATCAATGCATTATGCAGGACTCGCCGCCGATACTTCATCAGATACTTTCCCCGACACATTCCCATTCAGCACACAGAACCATGTTTCTCTTTCACCGTGGGGGTATCCCGATATCTCCTTTGGTGACATTGGCCTTTTTGTACTGGTAATGCAGGACGCCCTTTCTGCTCTCGGCTTTACCGAAGGCGAGCTCGACGGTTTCTTCGGTCCACGCACGCTAAGCGCACTCACGCGCTTCCGTCATTTGCACGGATTAAAAGAACGCAACATCTGTGACAGGGAAACCTGGCGCACCCTCACCTTCCATGCCTGCGGCTGTGGCTTTACTCCTCATTGTAAATATGTTTTCAAACACAAAGTAATTTTATGATTGATTTTCATGGAGCTTTCATATATAATGTATATAAAATAAACATTATTCGACCGGAGGTTTCCATGCCAATCAAAATTCCGGACGCGTTACCTGCGCGTTCTATCTTAGAAAACGAAAACATATTTGTAATGTCAGAGGCGCGTGCATCCACTCAGGACATCCGTCCGCTCCGCATACTGATATTAAACCTTATGCCGACAAAAATCACCACGGAGACCCAGCTTTTGCGCGCTTTGTCCAACACCCCGCTGCAGATAGAGTTTGACCTTCTCAAAGCGGCAACGCATCGCTCAAAAAACACCTCAAGCGAGCATCTTGATTCCTTTTATAAGGATTTTGCCGACATAAAGAACAGAAAATACGACGGAATGATAATCACCGGCGCACCCGTTGAAACGCTTGAATTTGAAAGCGTTGACTACTGGCCGGAACTCTGCGAAATTATGGAGTGGACAAAAAAGAACGTCTTTTCCACATTCCACATCTGCTGGGGTTCCCAAGCCGCTCTGTATTACCACTACGGAATCGGAAAATCACAGACTGACAGCAAGGTTTTCGGCATATTCCGCCACGAAAACCTCAACCCTAAATGTCCGCTTCTCCGCGGGTTTGACGATGTCTTTTTCGCACCGCATTCCCGCCACACCGCAATAGACGAAGCCGCGCTATCGGATTGTGAAAAGCTTGAGCGGCTCGCCTTTTCAAAGGATGCCGGAACATACCTCATTGCAAGCCGAGATGGCAGACGCATCTTCGTCACCGGACATCCCGAATACGATGCCGGAACGCTCGCAAGCGAATACGAACGCGACATAAACTTAGGCAAACCTATCGAAATTCCAAAGAACTACTACGAAAAAGACGATCCCACCCTCGCCCCCATCGTAACATGGCGAGCACACGCACATCTTCTCTACACCAACTGGCTTAACTATTACGTATACCAGAACACCCCGTACAACGTTGATGAAATAAACTGATATATTATTAAGTACAACCGGCACCCCGAAGCTTCGGGATGCCGGTTAACTTTTATTACTTGTTATTCATTCGATAACGAATTGCCGCAGTTTCTCCGCACGCTTTCCTTTTTATCCGCAGCTTTCCCGCGCTGTTTGAATAAAGCTCTTCGCCGCGCGTGAGCGATATTTGTTCTTATGATATGCAATGAAAAGTACGCTTTCGCTGAATTTATCCCCAAGCGGAATAACCGTCACCGGTGATTTTGCGGAATTTAAAACATCGCGGTGGCGGCGCAGGAACATTTCGGGATACACCGTTATTCCCATTCCCTTACACGCAAGCTCAAAAAGCGTCTCGATGTTTTCTGCCTCAAGGCTCACACGCACATTGATATTCTCCTTGCGCATATATTCATCAAACATATCGCGTATTCTGTTCCCGCGCGAGAGAAGCAGGAACGGTTCTTTTTCAAGATCACATATGTTATATGCATCATTTCCAAGCCGACCGGCAATTTTTTCCGGTACTATAAAATACAGCTTTTCGTGCATCAGCTCAATGGTTTCAATTTCTGCATGCGGTCGCATATCCGCACCTATGTACAAATCAATATGTCCGTGGAGAAGATACTCCTCAAGCATCTGCGAATTATTCTCCACAATGCTTATTTTGACAAACGGATTTTGCGCACAGAATTCCGGCAGAATATCCGGCAAAAACGCAGAACCGCGTGTGTAGGAAATGCCGATGCGCAGTGTTCCCTGCTCAGTGTTTTCCATATCAAGAAGTTCATTTTCCATATCATGCCGTAACGACAAAAACTTCACGGCATAGTTATACATCTGCTCTCCCGCATACGTAAGCGTAAGCCCACCCGTCCTGTCAAAGAGCTGCACCCCGTATTCCGCCTCAATCTTTTTGATATGATTACTCAGCGATTGCTGGGAAATATGCTCCTGCTCCGCAACGCGTGTTATATTCTTTTCCTCCGCTACACGAACAAAATATTTAAGATTCAAAAAGTTCACCATTATTCATCACCGTTCAACATTCTACCACAACCGTTTAGTTGTGTCAATCTAAATAATAAAAATGTTTTACTTGTCTGTGAATATCAAGTATAATTATTTTTGTTTTCGGAGGGATGAATATGAAACAGCACATCAAGGACTTTGGACTTATAACTCTCGGCACGCTTATTGTCACCGTTGGGGTATACTTTTTCAAGTTTCCCAATAACTTCTGCACAGGCGGCGTAAGCGGTATATCGGTCATCCTCGGCGCTGTGTCCCCTTTTCTTTCCGCAGGAGGCTTTGTTCTTTTGATAAACACGGTTCTTCTCCTTGCCGGATTCATATTCATCGGGCGAGATTTCGGGCTCAAAACCGTATATTGCAGTACGCTTATGTCGGTTGGCATCTATGCCCTTGAATCCCTTTTCCCACTCAATGCACCTCTTACAACTCAACCCATACTCGAGCTTATGTTTGCAATCCTTTTTTCCGCGCTCGGTGCCGCCGTCCTTTTCTTCAGCGATGCATCCACCGGCGGAACGGATATAATTGCAATGATAATAAAAAAATACGCCTCGATAAACATATCAAAGGCGCTGTTTCTTGCAGATTTTATAATCGTTATGCTCACGGCTTTTGTTTTCGGAATAGAAACCTGGCTGTTCTCGCTCATCGGCTTTGTCGCAAAGCTTTTGTTTGTGAATAACACACTCGAGAGCATGAACCTTTCAAAATACTGCACAGTCATAACCTCACCGGAGTATGAAGATCAAATCTGCGATTTTATAACCCACACGCTCAAAAAAACTGCAACCGTAAGCAGTGCATACACCGGCGCATATAACGGTGACCAAAAATCAGTTCTTCTTGTCGCGCTGACAAGAAAGCAGGCAATCCACCTTAAAAAGTTCGTAAAAGAGCTTGACGAAAAATCGTTTATTATAATAAACAACACAAGTGAAATCTCAGGCCGCGGTTTTCACGAAATGGTCTGAACATCAACAACCTCAGCAACACTCCCCTGTACGGTAAAGCGTATATCAAATTCAGCGAATCGCATTCCGTACACCCGTTCGCTGTCATCCTGGTACGACGGACGGGGATCCTCAGCAATGCACCCGAGAAGAGCCTTTCTTTTTTCTTCAGGAATCATACATAACAAATTTTCAGGAAACTCAACCGAAAGCCGCGCGCGCGGGATTTCATCGGTATATCCTCCGCGTGCATCCGGATGCACATCGGCATACGGAATATACGGTTTTATATCATAGATAGGTGTCATGTCAAGAAGATCGGCACCGGAAACTATCAGCACATCGCCCTCATCCGCCGTCGTTTCAACGCGCAAAAGCGCAACTGACGACAGTCCGATCCCGTTTGGACGGAAAGGTGAGCGGCTTGCAAATACGCCTATTCTCTTATTTCCTCCAAGCCGGGGCGGGCGAACTGTGGGAGACCACGTCTTGCGGAGTGCTTTTGAAAAGCCAAACAAAAGCCACAGGTGTGAAAAACCCTCAATCCCGCGCAATGCATCGGGGTTACGGTATTTCGGAACGAACACCACCCGCGCCGTAAGCTCCCCGACAAGCCCGCTCTGGCGTGGAATTCCAAATTTATCCTTAAAGTCTGTGCGGATATACGCAACAGGCTCTATTGTGTTTTTATCCATGACATGACACCTCGCATATAAGTATATCATATTATTCCGTAAAATAACAGTATATTTTTTTGACGTTAATATAAACAAGAAAGAAACGTCACACCCGCAGTTCCAATCCGAAACTGCGGGTGTATTTCTTAATTTTCCCTCAATCAAGCAAAATCAACGCGATGAACACAAGCATCTCCTGCCCGATGTTCTTTAT
>JAFQVE010000364.1 GCA_017408185.1 Oscillospiraceae bacterium
CGTCAGCAGCGTGAGACACTCCACAGTGCGCTTGACCGCCCGCTTGAGCTGTGGTCGGTATACTATGACCGCGATCTCGATAAGGACGTTTTTGCACAGTCAAAAGAATTTGACGTAACAACCTACTGGACATGGTACAGTGAAAACCTTAAGGATCTGGACAAGAGCCTTCAGTGGGCACGCTCACTCACAAAGGATGGCAGAGTTATCCTCGGAGTATACACCTATGACTACGGCAACGGCTGTCCGATTCCGGACGATCTTATGAAGTTCCAGCTTGACTTCTCGTATGAGAAAATGCTCTCCGGGGAGATTGAGGGCATTATGCTCAACGGCAGCTGCAATATGGACCTCGGCCTTTCTGCTACGGACATCACAAAGCAGTGGCTTGACGCAATGACAGAGTAATAAAAATTCCCACAAATAATTTGGTGCACTTATCTCTTCTTGAATTTTCATGCAAAAACAATGCAAAAAATTCGGGGGTAAAGTATATTTATTCAATTAACAGGAGGAATTTCAGAATGAAAAGATTATTAAGCTTAATCCTCGCACTGGCACTGGTCATCGGAATGATTCCGGCGGTATTTGCAACGGAAAATTTGGTAGAAAAATATATGTTTAATACATCTACGGGTGTGGAAACGTTTAAAGTGGGTTCAAAAGTATCTATTCCGGATGCTTCTTCAGTATGGGAAGTTATAGCTATGCCTGGATTGTATAGTTCAACTGCAATTAGCGCTAGTGAAACTACTTTTTCTGTAAACACTTTAACACCGAATAATAATAACGCCCTCGTTCTTTCGCTGTCAGTAAATAAAGCGGGTGTGTACGAACCAACATTTAGCTTTAACATAAACCAAATATATACAGGTCGTATTGATTTTTATCTTGCAGATAAGGATTTTGTTTTAGAAAAAGGTTGGGATTTGTCAACACCAGAGTTTTTAGCAACTATGATATCCAGTGTTAAGGAAGGAAACGTACAGTATATCGCATCGCAGGATATAAATAAAAATTCTACAGACGAAGACAATAATTGGACAGTTCCTGTAGTTCTTGATGAGGGTGAAAACTATCTTTTTGCAATTATCAATACTCCTACTTGCGGGGTTGTGCATACCGGTGGTAGAACCTTTTGTGTGATAAAGTCTCTCGAATTAACCTACAAAGGGAATGTAACGACAGTTGTTGGTGCAACGGAACTCAATGTCGGTAGTTCAACAACTATCACATCAACCGTTACAGACGGAAGCGGAAACGTGTGTGATACTGAGGTTACATATACAAGCTCGGATGACGACATAGCAACAGTTGAAAATGGCACTGTTACAGCAGTAGGAGAAGGAACTGCAACTATAACTGCAACCGCTATTGTGAACGGAGTTAAAGTTTCGGACAGCGTTAAAATTACATCAAAATTAGTTAAAGGAACAATCACTGCAACTGCTTCAAAAACAGCACTCAAGCTCGGAGAGACCGCAACAATCACTGCGGAGGCAAAAGATGCGGACGGAAATCCTTCCGTTGCCGAACTTTCCTTCAAAAGCTCAGATGAAAAGGTTGCAACGGTTGACGCTTCCGGTAAGATAACACCGGTTGGTGAAGGTGAGGCAACTATCACCGTTTCCGCTGTGATTGACGGAATCCTTGTTGAAAACAATGATGTAAAGGTAACCGTTTCTGTTGTATGGGATCCGGTATATAGCTTTGTTAAATCTGCGTTTACGTCAGAAGTGAAATCCGTACATCAAATCACCGATCTTTCAATGCTTAAGGATTCTCCATCAACAGGAAAATGGCAGTACGTCTCCGGATTAAAGTTTCATGATACCGAACCTCAAACGAAACATACTAACATTGTAGCCAACGCAATCCAAGATAGCGATTTTATATTCAGCACCGGAAGTACTACTGCCGACGCATATGACAACGCACTTGTCCTGAAGGCTGTTGTTGAAAGCGCAGGTATATATAAGCCTACAGTGAATTTTAAGAGATATGCTTATTGTGGAACGCTTGATATTTACTTTGTTCCGAAGGTATATGCGCAGGCAAAAGACTGGAATATGACTGACCTCAGCGGAACAAGAGCGGTTATAAATGACTCAAAACTTGCCGGAACACAGATAGGAAAAATCCACACAATTGATATGCATACAGATGCAGGAACAACAACTTCGTTTATGGGAGATGACAGCTTCTATCTTCCTGCAGGCGAACACTATATTGTTATGAGCATAGGAACGGGTGTAGGTACATCTTCACATTCTTCGCAAAATCGCTACGGTTCCATAGTGAACATCACGCTCACCCGTCAGCCGACGATTGAAACAACTGCATCAAAGACAGCTCTTGCGGTCGGCGATCTCGCAACGCTTACAAGCGTTGTCAAGGACAACCGCGATAACGTTACAGCGGATGCAGTTACCTATGTAAGCTCAGACAGGAACATTGTGCAGATTTCAGGCGATACCATTACTGCCGTCGGCGAAGGCACTGCAACAATCACCGCAACCGCAACGGTTGATGGGGACACTGTTACAGATGCGGTTGAGATTACGGTAGAAAAAGCAAAAATTTCTCTTGCTTATACAACAAGTGTTGATGAGAGCGGAGATATCGAGGTTGATGCTTATGAAGCAGGCTCTGTAACGGTAAATGCACCGGAAAAGACCGGTTACACCTTCAGCCACTGGGTACGCGGTACTGCGGCAAACGGCGTATGGGTATCTTCAGATGCAAGCTATAAATTTGACCTTGTTTCTCCTACATATCTCACTGCGATTTATGTGGAGGAAAATGCAAAGATAGTTGAGTTCTTTAACGGTAACGGCGAACTTCTTGCACAGGAAACTGTTAATGCTGAAGGTAAAGTAGCTTTGCCGAAAGATCCGTCAATGGTAGGCTTTAAGTTCCTTGGCTGGATTACCGGAAAGACGGGCGATGCAGCAACTCCGTTTGTGAATATAAATATCACAAATTCACTTCGCGTTATAGCAGATTACGAGGTTGAAAGTACAACATATACTGTTGGTGATGAATCTGGCTTAAAATACGATGCTGAAGTTACAAAGACAGCAGACAGCGAAGACACAGTATGGAAGCGTAACGGCGAGCCCGTCGGCTATGGCAAAACATACACCTATAACGTATGGTCAGATACGCCTACGCCTATCACTTCAGAAGCTTTTACAGGCGAAAAGACACCGCTTGTGTATCTTGACCGGACGGTTAAGGCTGTAGGTATTGAAAATGCTTGCATGATAGAGTTTGACGGTGCGGGAAAGGAAATCGTTGAGGTTGGTATACTCTTCAGCTCTTCGGGGACACCTGAGGTCGGCAGCTGCATGTATAAGGCAACCTCCAAAACCAACGGCGGTGATGACGGTCACGGTCAGCTTACTGCAAAGCCGGCAAACAACACACAGACCGTAGCTCGCGGCTATATTATCTATATTGATAACGGCGAATACAAGACAGAATATAGCGACGTTCTTTCTCTAAATAACTAAATAACATTCATCAAAAGGCGGGGGACGGGAGGCATTCTGTTCCCCGTGTGCCTTAAAACAACCAACACAAAGGAGGTTGCTTATGAAATTGCGTAAAAGCATATCACTTATATTGGCAATGTGCATGATAATTTCGCTTCTGCCGGCTGTATCTTTTTCCGCATCGGCAGCAGGCGTGAAGAAAATCAGCACGGAATATAATTTTACTAGAGCCGCGTTTAATAACGTGCAGTTCACAGATGAGCTTGGTGCGGCAAGCTGGAGCGCAAAATGCGTTACGGATTCATCAATGCTGAACCGTGAGCTTTCGACGGGTAAATGGATTTACCGCGGCGGAACGAAAACATATAATAATCCGCCTTCCACAAGCACTTATGTGGGGTATTTCAACCACGCCACGATAGATGTTTTAAATACCGGATTTTCAATTTACAGCAGTGCAGCAGGCTCCGGCCTTAATACAACCGTTCTTGAAATAGAGGTTGATAAGGACGATTATTACAAGCCGACGTTTAATTATTACAAATACAACAAAAACGGTGTTTTAAACGTTTATCTTGTAGATAAGGCTGAGTTTGACGGCAGAAGCGGCTGGGATATAACAAATTACAGCTATGCCGTAAATCAAATAATCAAACCGATGATTAATAATACCACGCCTTATGTTACGGTAACAAAGCTTGGAAGCGTTGATACGTACGATGAGGCCGCGGTTTCAAACACAACAACTACCGGCTCATACACAAATGAGAATGCTATATACATTAAAAAAGGTACATATTATCTCTTTATAAATATGACCGAGGGCGAATGCGGAGCAAATACGCGCTATCTGCAC
>JAFQVE010000365.1 GCA_017408185.1 Oscillospiraceae bacterium
CTTTATGGATTATGCGCCCGGTCATGTGGGCGATGATAATTATGTAACAACTCAACCAACAATAATATCAAATACAAGCACAAATACAACAACGGCAAACAAATCAGGCACAACGAAAAATACGGCAACAATTGCAAAAGAACCGAAGCGAAAGCCCTTTTCGTGGGCTGACGATGATCCTTTTAATGCGTCGGATGACCGCTCGTTCCTCGAAGGCTTCTACGAAGTAGACAGCGCAATATCGGATTTGGAACGCGAAGAGCGTATGTCACAGGTGAATAAATCGCTGAAGGATATACGCAGCCGTAGAGCCGGAGATATGCTGCGCAATACAAAGGATATTTTTCAACCGATAAATTACAGTGCGCAAAATGCATCTGCTCCGCGTGCGGAGTTTCACGCCGCGCCGGCATGGTTCAGTCCGCTTGAGAAAAGCACTGACGATGTTGTGAATGCAGGAAGAGAACACGCCGTTAACATCGTTGATGATAAATTCAATCAAGGATGGCTTTATGCTTTAGGTAAGGAAAATATTTATGATTATTCATCACCTGTATACAACAGTCGGTATAAAGACGTATTGATTGATTCCGTAACCGATAATGCAAAAGCTGATTTTGTAGCTTTTGCTGGAGCATCACTAAATCCGATACGCGACATCGTGTATAATTCTATCGAAAATTATGGTATGACTCAAAAAAGCGGATACCCACCAATCGATATTGCCACATTAGGAGCATCTATACTAGCAGGTGCAACACAAACTTTTGTTGACGACAACTTGGAAGGAGCAAAAAACACTTATAATGACTTGCGTAATAATAACGCACGTGCGGCACAAAGTCAGAGGCAGTATGAATATCTAAACAACAGCGAGTTTAAATATCTTGTCGATGATGAAAAGGCGAGAGAAAAGTTTATAAATACGCTTTTATCTGAGGTTAAAAATATCCAGAACACAGAGCAGTTTGGATACCTGCAGCCTGATGTGAACAAAAAGTACAAAGAAGAAGCAATAAGAGCAATTATGCGCATCGTTTATTTAAACCAAAACTATGACAAATACCGTGCCGAGCGAGATGCTGAGTTGAGAAAACTGCTTAGAAGCAAATAATAATTCCAGCATCAAAAAGTGAGTTTATCCAAAAGAATAAACTCACTTTTTTGCTAACATATTTCTTCGCAATAATTACACATCCGGATGTACATATACGGATAAAACACATATACGAATATTAAAAAGAAAATCGTTGTTATTGTAATTGCCAAATTTTCGGGAAACTGAAGAAGTGTGCGCATTAAAAACGTGATTACAAGCAGACCTGCAATAAGCACCAACATATATCCGAATTCCACCAGACAAACCTTCACGTAGAGCCAGACTTTCCATGCTCTGTTGCTTGAAAAAACATCTGCATATTTTGAAAAAGCCTCTTTTATCCCACAGTTCTTCTTAATTGAATGTATGAGCAAGAACGAAACACTAACCTGCAAAATAGTGAAAATAACGTTAAGTAACAACTTTGCGATAGATATTTCAATTTCGAAATTCATTATCTGTTCCGGAAAGGTGAATGAATATCTTGATGCTAAAACAACTGCAATATCGCATATCGAAAAAAACAAGATTGGTTTGGGATTTTCACGTAAAGCCTGAATAGGTCTTTTATTACAGAATAAAGAATAACAAGGAATTTCACATGTTATTATCAACAACGGACCAAGAAGAAAAAACAGGGATGAAACACAAGAAAGCGTGAAATAAAAAGTCGCAACGATGCATCCAAATGGAATAAATTCTTTAAATCTGTTGCAGTAAATATAAAATGATTCTCGCACTATTTGTCTTGCCATATTTTCAACTCCATTCAACACTGAGTATAATGTAAAACGAAAACTTTGTCAAGATTATTATTACCTGTCAACGGTTATGAAAGAGAAAAACTTAGAATTTAAACCATTCACATCAAGGCTTTTGCACGAATATTTGACAGAGAACTGGCAAATCGATTGTGAAAAGCTTTTTGGCTTTTTACAATCTATTTTTCTCATTCCATATTCTATTGTTCTTCTTCACTTACCACTGCAGGGGCGTTTTTGCGCTCGTTGACCGCCGCAATCGCCGCCTGAAGCTGTCTGTCCTCTTTTTCACTGAGAAGATAGAACTTTTTCTTTTCTTCTGCCGTAAGCTCAACTGTCTTATCCGGTTTTATTCCATGGCTATCCTCAAGGCTTGCGCCACGTCCGGTGTAATACTTGCTGACGGATAAGATTATTCCCGAACCATCAGACAACGGAATCTGGCTTTGTGCAAGACCCTTTCCTGTGGTCGCCTCGCCCACTACGGTTGCTTTTCCGCTCTCCTGCAGTGCCGCGGCAAAAAACTCCGCCGCGCTGATTGAATACTCATTGGTAAGCACAGCCATAGGGAGGTTGAGTTCGTTTGCATCCGAATAGTGCGTTATCGCCTTGCCGCTCTTGTTTTCCTCGCGGATTATAATTCCCTCGGGAAGGAGCGGGTCAAGCACATTTACAAGCACGTTTAAAAGTCCGCCGGGGTTATTGCGCACATCAAATACGATACCTTCTACGTTTGCCTTTTTGAGATTTGCAAGCGCTGCCGCAAAATCCTTATCTACGTTTGCATCAAAGCTTGATATTTTTATATAGCCTATGTTTCCGTCAAGAATTTTTGCCTTAACACTCTGCACGTCAATCTCACGGCGCGTTATACTTAAGCTTATGGGTTCTGCCACGCCCTCGCGCTCTACCGTAAGCGATACGGGTGTGCCGACAACTCCCTGGATTTTTTTCACAGCCGCATCATAGCCTATCTGTGCCACCTCGACACCGTCCACGCCGACAATTCTGTCAAACGGAAGAAGCTTCGCATATTCCGCCGGAGAGCCTTCGTACACATCAAGAATAAGCACCGCACCGCGGTCGGAATCATATGAAGCATTGACGCCGATACCTACGATTTTTCCGCTTGTTGAGTTCACAACCGACGCAAATTGCTCGGCGGGAAGATAATATGACCATCTGTCTCCGAGCGATGCAACCATTCCGTAAAGTGCGCCGTCGGTAATGTTCTTATCCTCATATTCTTCAACAAAATACTTGTCTATATACCCGCGCACCTCGGCAATTTTTGCATACTCCGCCTCTCTGTCGGAAAGCCCGGCAAGCTTTGCGTTATACTCACGTTCCGACGCATAAAGCGTTATGCAGTATGTCAGCGCCGCAGTAAGCAGCATAAGTGCAACGGTTGTCATAAGTTGTTTTTTTCGCATAGGTTACCTCCCGTGTTGTCATTAAAATCGAAGGGGCGATGAGTGCATCGCCCCGCCGCTAAGCTTTATTAAAATAGTTCATCGGGTTTGTGTGTTTGCCGTTTATAAGTACCTCAAAGTGAAGATGCGGACCGGTTGAATATCCCGTCGAGCCGACAAGACCGATAACACTGCCTTTTGTGACCTTCGCGCCCTTTGACGTTTTTATCTTGCTCATATGTGCATAAAGCGTGGATTTTCCGCCGCCGTGGTCAATAACAACGTAGTTTCCGTAGCCCTTGCTCGACCATCCCGCAACAACAACCGTACCGCTGTTTGCGGCATATATCTCAGTGCCCATACCTGAGCCGATGTCAATACCGGTATGCATTGAGGTTTTTCTCGTTATCGGGTCCTTACGCGTTCCGTATGGAGATGTTATTCTCGTCGCCTTTGTCGGCCATCGGAACTCACCGCCCACATACTTTGACGAGCTTGAATTTGAAAGAAGCTTCTGCAGCGATGCGCGCGCCGCATCCATTGCCCTTTCGGCTTCGTTAAATGCTTTTTCATATTCAGCCGC
>JAFQVE010000366.1 GCA_017408185.1 Oscillospiraceae bacterium
ACTTCCTTGACGATGCGGTCACAAACGGTCACATTTCTCAGGACTGCTACAACAAAGTCTGCCGCGAAAATGCGCTCCGTCTCCTGAAAATTGGATAAATAAAGCTTATGCCCTGCCAAAAATCCGGCAGGGCTGTTTGTTTCAGAATAATAATCCATTCGCAACAGCGAATGGATTATTATCAACTATTTTTGTTATATATGGCGGAGTCTCCAGAACCACTTATCCATATTCTTCTGGTTGAGGCGGTCTCCCTCTGCGCCGTTGCCGCTTACCCACACATCGGGCTTAACGCCGCGGCTTGCAAGAATTTCGCATACCTTTGCATTTATCGAGTCTACAATGAAAAGATTGATTATCGTAGATGCCGGACTTGCCTTATAGGTGCATCCCTCAATCGGAACGATAGCCTCACCTACCGGTGTGTAGTCGTTAATAACGATATCGGCAAGCTCATAGAGGCTTGCGCCCGACGGATGGCGGTTGTGCTGCTTGCGGTCAACCGTGTCTGTAAGCTCGGGGCAGGTGATTGCAATGAGCGGGATGTTGTTTGCGCGGCAGTAATTTGCGGTGTCGATGGTTACGGAGTTAATGCCGTATGCGTTTATCTGAAGCATAACATCGCCCTCTTTTACGCGATAGTAGCGCATAACCTCGTTTGCATAGCCGACAACGCGCTCGTTCCAGCGTGTTGCGCCGTGCTCACACGAAAGACCGGGATCGAGAATTGCATTTGCACAGCAAAGATTACCTGCGCGGTGACACATCTCGATTGCCGCCATATTGGAATGACCGCCGGTTCCGAAAATGTGGAACATACCGCCTGCCTGAATTGTATCGGCGATAACGGTTGCCGCTTTCTCGATGTTCTCAGACTGCTCTTTCACAACGCGGTCAAGCGTTGCAACAACTTCCTTGTAAAAAATCAATGTTGAATCCATTTTATATTTCTCCTTCACTTTTATATTACAGATGTCTTATTCTCGGCAGAAGCTCATCCTCGTAGCGCTTGTTGAGCTTATCTCCGTCCGGCATATTCGCGCTCTGCCATACAGCGGGAATTATCCCGTCGTTGAGAAGCTCCTGTGCCGTCTGCATCATAAGCAGATTTATCGAGAAGCAGTTTGCGTATGTAGAGGTAGAGCCCATTTTCTGCTCCATCCCCGGAAGCTTGATTATTGCATCTCCGAGCGGCAGGTGGTTGTCGATATACACATCAACAAGGTCAGACAAATTCTGTCCCGACGGGTGGCGGCTCGGCGCATCCTTCGGCACGGTATGTGCAAATGAGGTGGACGTAATTCCGATTGATTTTATCCCGCGCTCACGGCAGAGGAGCGCACTGTCCACCGTCATTGAGTTAATTCCGTAAGCGTTTACGATTATAAGAACGTCCCCCTCGGTGAGACGGTAAGAATCAAACACCGCTTTTGCATAACCCGGTGTGCGCTCAACGATGTTGGAGCGCTTTGCGCCGTGGATAACGTTTGTTCCGGGATCGAGAATTGCATTTACGTGAACAAGGCCGCCCGCACGCCAGAGAACCTCTTCGACGGCGATATTGGAGTGACCGCCCGGACCGATTACGTTGATAAGTCTCCCGTTTTTAATTGCGTCGGCGCAAAGACGTGCGCCGCGCTTTATGTTTTCTTCCTGAGTGCCGGCGATTTCCGTAACAAGCTTTATAACGCCGTCACGGTATTCCGATGCTATTGACATAACAAAAACCTCCAGTTATATTCTTATAAAATAAGAATATAACTTTACAGCCTTTTTGTCGCTTTTTTTCCTATCGGAGTTTTAAGATTTTCTACGATTTTTAAATATGATATATTTTTTTATAATTCACTGGACTTGCGCGCGAAAATAGTGTAAAATTAAATACAAGCTATATCAAGGAGTGAATAATTCTATGAATAAAAAGCTTATCATCGGAACGGCAACAGGCATTCTTTTGCTTGCCGCGATAATTTTCGCAATTATATTTATTTCCACTGCACCGGCAGGCGGTTCTGTGCAAGAACGAGAAACCGCGGCACAGGCTCTCACAGACAGAGGCAAGCTTACAAAAGCGGCAAACACCTATAAGAGCATTCTTAAAGATGACAGTGCAAACAGGGATGCCGCAATAAAGCTTTCAGACGTATATGTACAAAAAGGCGATTTCGACAATGCCGCTGACAGCTTAAAGCAGGCTATCACACACGCACCTGATGACACAGAGCTTTATGATAAGCTTATGGGCGTATATTTTAAAAGCCGCGACAGCATTTCGGCATTATCGTTCATCGAGGATATTGATGACACGGAGCTTCGCCGCAAGTATCTTAATGCTGCATACGACAGAACAAGCGCAACCCCGCTTGCTATCGGAAACACCATGGGCAACCTTTCAAGCGGCGGTGTTCTCGCCTTTGCCGACGACACGGTTTTCTACTGTGATATCGCAAAGGGCAATTCTCTCTTCGCGCTGCGCGACGGAAAGAGCACGCTTTTATGCGACGGAAATGTTTCCGCTCTCAACATTGTCGGAGACTGGCTCTATTTTGTCGATAAAGCCCGCGATTATTCGATATTCAAAATGAAGCTTGACGGCTCGGAGCACACACGCGTGGCAGACGTTATGGCAACAAACCTTATCGTAATAGGCGATAAGATGTACTTCATCAACTGGAACGAGGAGTGCCGCGTATACACCATGGACACAAACGGCAAAAACCTCACTCAGCTTTCGGATATCTCCACGGAGATGCTTTACTGCTACGGTACAAACCTCTACATCAACGACCGCAACGACGAGGCAAACTTCTATCGTCTTTCTCTTGATGGCAAAAGCAAAACGCTTATGGGATATGAGTCCGTATACTTTGTTTCCGGTTATGACAACAATCTTTATTTCAGGCAAGGCAATGACGAGCTTAACATCTGGCGTATGACAGCGGACGGCTCGGTGTATGAACCGCTTAATAACTCCCGCTCGGGCTACATCAACGTTTCCGACGGATACGTTTTCTTTGTTGACTTTGCCGACAACGGCTCCATAATCCGCATGAACGAGGACGGAAGCGGCGCGATAAAGCTCTGCAGCGACGGTGCGAACAATCTCTCCTCCGACGGCGAATATCTCTATTATTTCAGCGACTACAACGACAAAAAGCTTTACAGAATAAAAAAAGACGGCACGGGTAAAGAGTGCCTGAACTGACTTTATGAGGTGACTTTCCATGAACACAGTAAACCAGAACAAAAAAACATTTACCACAAGAAAAATAGTAATCATCGGACTATTTGTTGCTCTGAGCTATGTAATAAGCCTTTTTGAATTTCCGGTATTTCCCGCAACTCCGTATTTAAAGCTTGATTTCGGCAACGTTTTCATTCTTCTTACCGGTTTTCTCTTCGGCCCGCTATCCGGTATTATTGCCTGTGTGCTCAAAGAGCTTCTGTGCCTTATCGGTACAACAAGCGGCGGCGCAGGACAGGTTGCAAATGCACTTGTCACAATCGCATATATTATTGTTCCCTGCAGCGTGTATAAATACAAAAAAGGACTTAAAACCGTTATCCTCACGCTTATTATCGCGTGCTTTATCGGAACCGGCGCGGCACTTATTGCAAACCGCTTTGTTGTTTTCCCGCTTTATATGGGACAGAGCGCGGCATCCGTTTTTTCTGAAGTCTTCTGGTATGTAACGGCATTCAACGCAATAAAAACGCTTGCCGTGAGCACCGTAACTGTTTTGCTTTACAAACGTCTTTCGGTGTTTATCAAGCGGATTACAGCTTAGTTGAAATCGAGTAGGAGGCTAACCATTAGTTGATTAGCCGACCTCTCACACCACCGTGCGTACCGTTCGGTACACGGCGGTTCAATCATATTGAGTGCAAAGACTTGTATGCCTCGGATATGTCATAATATCCACGGCGTGCAA
>JAFQVE010000367.1 GCA_017408185.1 Oscillospiraceae bacterium
AAATGGATTTTTTCGCTTTTTATTGTTGAAAACTCTGCAAAAAAATAGTATAATAAAGCCAGTTCAGGTTGGGAGGAGTTTGTTTTGTACAATATCGGTGACAGAATAGTGCATCCGTTACATGGAGCCGGCACCATTGACGGAATCACCTCTCGCATTATTGACGGCACAGAGCTCGAATACTATATTCTGAAGCTTCCTTCAAACAGTATGACACTTATGGTTCCTGTTGCAACAAGCACACAAATCGGCATCCGCAATGTCATTTCCCGTAAACGTGCAGAAGAGTTGCTTTTCCTTATTTCTTCAACCGAAATTGAGGAAACCGCAAATTGGAACAAGCGTTATCGTGAAAACGCCGCACGCATCAAAAGCGGAGAACATCTTGAGGTTATAAGGGTTATGAAATCCCTGATTTACCGAGACCGAAATCACGGTCTTTCCACAGGAGAGCGAAAGATGCTCCATTCGGCAAAGCAGATTCTCCTAACAGAACTCGTTCTTGCGCTCGACACCACCTATCCGGAGCTTGAGAAAAAAATAGACGGCATTATTGCCGACTCATTAAAATAGTTTGTATACAAGAGTAAAATATGATATACTAATGCTGTTCCCCATCGGAACAGCATTTTATTGTTTCAGAGGTTTTGGTTATGTTTTTTAAAAAGAAGAAAAAGACTTGCCTTGCGATAGTTCCTGCCGCCGGTTCTTCCAGCAGAATGAAGGAGTTTGGCAACAAGCTTTTTCTTGAAGTCGGCGGAATCCCTGTGATTCTGCGCACATTACAGGTTTTACAATCCTGTTCTGAGATTGATGCCATCATAATCCCCACAAGAGAGGATTCCATTGAAGAAATATCCGCATTGTGCAAAAACAATTCCATAGATAAGGTCAAAGCCGTTGTTGCAGGAGGAAAGAGCCGCACAGAATCGGTTTTAAAAGGAATACTTGCATCTGATAAGAAGTTTGATCTCATTGCGATACACGATGCTGCAAGGCCTTTTGTTTCTTTCGAAATAATTGAAAAAACCGTTTCTGCGGCAAGGTATTATCACGCCGCCGCCCCCGGTGTTCCCATAAAAGATACGGTTAAACAGGTAAAAGGCGAGCTTATAGAGAAAACCATTCCAAGAGAAACTCTCTGTGCAATCCAAACACCTCAGGTATTTGATGCCGATATCATTACTGCCGCACTGGTAAAGGCAATTGATGAAGATATTCCCATTACTGATGATTGTTCTGCAGTTGAGAATATAGGTATGAAGGTCTTTATCACGGAAGGAAGCTATCTGAATATCAAGATCACTACTCCCGAAGATATTTTGTTTGCAGAAGTTATCGCCGCAAATCAGGAAAAGAGAGGTTAGTTTTATGAGAATTGGTCACGGTTATGATGTCCACAGACTCACGGAAGGAAGAAAGCTCATTCTCGGTGGTGTTGAAATCCCCTATGAAAAAGGGCTTCTCGGTCACAGCGATGCAGACGTTCTTTTGCACGCAATATCAGATGCTCTTCTCGGTGCCGCCGCACTCGGTGATATAGGAAAGCACTTCCCTCCCTCCGACCCAAAATATGCAGGTGCCGACAGCCTTGAGCTTTTAAAACAAGTAAACGAGCTTATCAAAGAAAAAGGTTACTCTGTTTCAAATATTGACTCCACGGTAATAGCAGAGAGACCAAAGCTTCTCCCCTACATTTTTTCAATGCGAGAGAACATTGCAAAAGCTCTTAATGTTTCCGTTGACTGCGTAAGTGTAATAGCGACAACAGAGGAAAAGCTCGGCTTTACGGGAAGCGGCGAAGGAATTGCCGCCCACGCCGTAGCACTTATAGAGTAAAAAACTTGCAAGTCCGAAAAACGGAGGACTTGCAAGTTTCTGTTTTTTTGTGCGTAAGATAGACTGTAAAGGTGGTATGTTTATATGTTTATCTTGCCCCTGCTGACTCTGCTTTTTTCAAACTGCATCTATCTTATTCTCAGTCTGTCCTCCGGTTCTTTTCCAAAACCACTCAGCGCAAAAGAGGAAGCCGAATATCTCCGTGCATACGCCGATGGAGATATGCACGCACGGGACGTTTTAATCGAGCGAAATATGCGGCTTGTTGCACACGTTATAAAGAAATATTATACATCTCCGCAGGAACAGGACGATCTTATCTCCATAGGCTCGATAGGTCTAA
>JAFQVE010000368.1 GCA_017408185.1 Oscillospiraceae bacterium
CGTCGGGTGAAACGGATGCTATCCGTTTCACAGACCTTGATAACCACGCATGGGCAGCGGACGCGATAAACACACTCGCGACAGATGGAATAATAAAGGGCACGTCTGCAAGCACGTTTAGTCCGGCAAACAACCTCACCCGTGCAGACTTTGCATTGCTTCTCGTTCGTGCGTTTGAGCTTGAAAGTGAAAATACTGAGAACTTCGCAGATGTCTCGGCTGGCGATTACTTTGCGACCGAGCTTGCAATTGCGCGAAATACCGGTATCGTCAATGGTATCGGCGATAACAAGTTCGCCCCGCGAAACACAATCACCCGTCAGGATATGATGGTAATCGTCTACCGCGCACTGCAGAGCCAAAGCCTTCTCCTTGAGGAGAAGGGGGACCGCCGAATGGCGGTGGATGAGGTGTTATCGCAATATTCTGACTACTCCACCGTCGCACCATACGCAAAAGACGCAGTCTCTACTCTCATCAGCGCAGGGCTTGTCAACGGAAAGAGCGGTCTCATCGCCCCGACGGACTATACAACGAGAGCCGAAGTGGCAGTGCTGATTAAGAGAATACTTGATTATACAAATCAGAAAGGATAAAATAGTATGAAAAAATTAATATCACTTATCTTAGCAACCATAATGCTTCTCGCGCTCTGCGCATGTGGCGGCAACAACGGTCAGACTTTACTTGAAGTTCAGGACCCCAATGCGCCGCTTACAAAGGATGATGTTATTTCAATGGTAGTACCTTCCTCGGCGAGTTGGCCGGTACAGGATGATTGGAAACTTTGGGAATATATGGAAGAAGGCTCGGGCGCTACTCTTGACGTCACTCCGATTCCTGATTCTGATTCATCTACGAAATACCCGCTTCTGTTTGCATCCAGAGAAGAGCTTCCGGATGTAATAGCATTCGGCGTGGTAAATGCACACACTCCGTATGCCGGAGAGGGTCTTGTTGCCTTTGATGACTTAACAGAATATATGCCGAACTACAATGCCTGGCTTGAAAGTCTTTCAACTGAGGAATATGATATAGCTGTCAAGAACCGCAAGCGCGCGGATGGCAAAATCTATTACACTCCGGGAACGGGACGCGAGGGAAGAACGCGTATGCGTGCCTGGCTTTACCGTGAGGATATTTTCAAAAAGCATAATCTCAAGGCACCTGAAACCTTTGATGAGATTTATGAGGTAAGTAAAGATCTTAAAGAATTGTATCCGGAGTCTTACCCGTACAGCACAAGAAGCTTCAGCTATGTGTTCGACCTTCCGGGTTCTTCCTTTGATAAATGGTGGCAGCATGGCGCATATTATGACTTTGATGATGAAGAATGGCGTTGGGGTGCAACGGAGGACACCGCCGTTGAAGTTTTAACCTTTTATAAAAAAATGATAGAAGAAAAGCTTATGCCTGCTGATTGCGTAACCATGAACAGCGTTGCGTTTGACGAGCTTGTTCTCACAAACAGAACGTTTATTATGCCACATCTTCAGCTTCGCATTGATTATTGCAATCAGCTTGCGCAGAAAGAGAATCCCGAATTTAAAATCCAGGCATTTAAGCCGCCTGTTGCAAATCCGGAGAAGGGCGTTTCCATGATGGAGCGCGGAGATATTGAAATGATAGGTCTTTCAATTCCGGATACGGGCAGAGCGGAAGGAATAGCAAATGCTGCCAAATTTGTGGACTGGATGTATACCGACGAGGCTATGGAGCTTGTTTCATGGGGAAAGGAAGGCGAAACTTACGAGGTAGTGAACGGCAAGCGTAAGTATATAACCGATGAAGCCGGTGCACTTCCAAATACCTTATACGGCTTCTATACCTACGGCTCATTCTGCCGTGTGGATCCCGAGGCTGCAAAGGCAATGCAGTCGGAAACAACGCTTGAAAGTGAGAGTATCGTTATAGAGCATCAGCTTCCGTATTATCCGGTAACAACATGGCTTGATTTCAACGATGAGGAGCAGTCCGTTATCGATATGTACAAAACGGGAATTCAGACACACACTCAGGAGATGCTTGTGAAGTTTATGCTCGGTCAGGAACCGCTTTCGAATTTCGATAAATTTGTTGAAACTATCAACGGCATGGGCGTTGATGAGGTTCTTGCAGCATACGAGTCGGCATACAACAGAGTAAAGTGAAAATTTTTTTCAGATAACCCCACAGACATATCAACCCCGCCGTTTGGGAATGCTTTTCCCAAGCGGCGGGGTTTTTGTACGTTACTTGATTCAGGTTGTAGATACGGCTGTATCGCGGAAGAAAAGAGATATACACCAGATTCCCGCAAGAGCAACGAGCGTGTATATTATTCTGCTTAAAAGTGCGCCCTGACCGCCGAAAAG
>JAFQVE010000369.1 GCA_017408185.1 Oscillospiraceae bacterium
AGCTTGCATTCTACCGATGAACTATACCTGCAATATAAAACGCACGGCTCAAAAGCCGTGCGCTGGAGCTGATGAGCGGACTTGAACCGCTGACCTGCTGATTACGAATCAGCTGCTCTACCGACTGAGCCACATCAGCATAAAAGCCAAGGGAAGTCGAACACCTCAAGGTTTAAAAAACAAAATTTCCGCGAACTACTGCAGAAAATTCTGCAAATATACGACACCTTGCGAGGACGACAAGTTTAAAGTATAAAAACTTAACAAGTTTAAGGCTTAAGGGGTTCGACTCCCCTTGGCTTATGCTTTAACGAGCATAAACTATTATAATATAAAAATGCGTTTTCGTCAATGGGAAATTTCAAAAAATATATTTAAATTGAAAAATGTTTATTGACCGTCGGCATTGCGGTCAAGCTCACGCAGAAAATCGCGCTTTTTCTTTGTGTTGAAGTCCTGCTGATACGAATCGGGGCGCTTTCTCTTTCTGAAATTCGTGGGAGAGTCGCCAAAGTAATCGCTGAAAGCGTGAATAAGCCGTGATTTATCGTAAAAGCCAACCGCCTCTGCTATTTTGCTGAGAGATTGCTCGGTGAAAATCAAAAGGTGCTGGGTTCGATGAAGGCGCAGGAGATGGATATATTCCATCGCGGTAAGCCCTGTTATCTCCTTGAATTTTTTCGTGAAGCCGTAATGGGACAGCGCTGTGAGCTTGCACAAATCATCAAGCGTTATTTTTTCCATATAGTGCTTTTCCATAAACATTATGGTATCATTGATACGCGTAGCCTGTTCGATTGAGGCTTCAGATAAGCGTGAGTCTTCACACCGGACACACATAAGTCTGAGGAACGCTTCCAGCTTGTGAGTAAGCTTATCGAGAATTGTTTCCGAATAGCCTGAAAATTCGGAGAGCATACTGCGGGCAAGCTCGTCTGCAACCTTTCGGTCGTCTTCGGTAAACTTATAAAATTCCGGTATCAGGTAGCGTTGAAAAATGACGCGCTTGTTAAAATATGAGCAGAAAGTATATCCGTATGAGAGAAGAAATTTATCATTTAAGCAAACGGAAAGAATAACGGGGGTCTCGTCGGAAACGGTAGTATCAACGCAATGCGGCATGTGCGGGGGAATGGTTACGCAGGTTCCCGGCTCCTGGACATAGGATCTATCCTCTAATGTATGAACACACCTTCCTGCAAGAGCGTACCATATATGCACGTAATTATGTATATGCATAGCGGTTTTCGCGCGGTGGCACATTGAACTGAGAGAGAAACCGTGCTTTGAAACTATGGGATCGGGGGAAATATGTATAGAGCCGGACATAACGAACCTCCTGCTTTTGGTATATGAAAATTATACAATACAAAAACAGTTTTGTCAAAAAGAAATATATTGCAGATTTTACACCGAAGTGTTTCGTGTTTTACACCGTTTGTGTTTGAATTGTGAACCGGATTTCTGTATTATAAGCTTACTGATACATTAACGAAAAGGTGGTTTTTAAAATGAAAAAGTTACTTTCAATTATTCTTGCGGCAGCAATGCTTTTTGCGCTTGTTCCGTCAGTATTCGCGGAAGGAGAAACGGAAGAATTTACGGGATATGAATATGTGTTCAACACATCTGCGGTAGATGTGGAGGGAAGTAATGAGAGGTTGTCTCTTGATGATGACGGGTTGCTGAACCTTGCCAATATGGCAAAGGTGGAGCTTGACGACATAACCTCCGGCGTATCTGCTCCTTGGAAACCGGCATCGCATAATTATATTTCAACTGCAGGCGTAAATAGCAAGAGGTTTTATTTTCGGTCCAAACGGGCACACGATAGCTTTCTCACATGCTTTGCTTTAGAGCTTGATGTTAAAAACGGCGGAGCGTATCTGCCGAGTATGAGTTATCGAAAAAAGACAAGTTCACCGATAATAGATGTGTATCTTGTTAAAGCCGGAACAATATCGAATGAGACAAGTACAGTTGACTTCAATTTTCCCGCTACTGCAGGAACGACAAATGATACTCGTGACAAGGATTTGCACGATTTCCTCGGCGGAAGCGATGAGAGCAAGCATCCGGATGCTTATAAGCTCGGAACAATAGATATGTATTATAGCGAAACCCGAGATGGCTATATAGAGTATTTCGGCAATAAGCCTGTATTTCTTGATGATAACAGCAGCTATTCTCTTATTTTCCATATAGTTGGAAAACATGAGAATTGCGCTAAGGCTGGAAGTGGAAGCTCAGCGTATTATGATGTTAATATTGCTTCCTTCACTCTTACCTACGCTCCGGAAAAGGTCGGCGAAGAGTTTGACTACGAAGCGGATGAGTATGTCGCATCAGACAACGCAACGGTAACAGCCCTTGCGGCATACGGAAACGGAGAGGCGGTTGAAGACAGCGACGTTATCTCAGTCGGCACTGTCACTTACGGTGAGACCTGCACGGTTTCTGTAAAAAATGAAACTGTTACAAAAGGCGATAAGACATATAACTTCTCTCATTGGGCGAGAGGCGCGGAGACCGGCGCAAACAGACAAGCACTTTCAAATGATGCAAGCTTTGCGTATATGCCGTCCGAAGGAAACAATATTCTCATTGCAGTTTACGAGGAAGCGGGTGCGGAAAAGGAAGCAGCATTCTACAACTATAATGGTCAGCTTCTCACAGACCTTGAAATAACAGACAACAAGCTTCCGTCGCTTCCTTCAATGGCAGGCTTTGATGAGCCGGCATCAAAATGGGTTCAGCTTGGCACGGAGACAGAATTCGATGCAGAGGAAGATGTTTCCGAACTTTCAGGCGACAAGGTCTTTATGGCAAAATACGGCGACAAGAAAAGCGACATCAGCATAACCGTAAACGGTGTGAAGAATACATATGCTTACGGTGATTTAATTACCTGCGCATTACTGCAGGATAAGCCCGAGGGTCAGGTGTTTATGTACTGGACCAAGACCGTGAACGGAGCAGAGCTTCCGGAGATTGTAAGCACTGAGGAAAGCTACAGCTTCTATGCGTGGGAGGACTGCACAGTCACTGCGGTTTATGGCGCTTCACAGCCCGAGCTTGGGAAAACAATGCGTAAGATTATCATAAGCTCGGTTGCGGCAGGTAATGAAAACGCAATTATGGCAGAGTTTGTCGGTTTTAATGATGCTCTCGAAAAGGGAGTTATGATTAACGGACGTAAGATCGCTATGACAACAAACAATTCGCAATTCACAGTTGTAAAAGAAGCTGCGGATGTTGCTGTCGGTTATGCTATAGTGAGCGACGGCGCCGGTGGATACGAGATAGTAACGGATTAAAGGAATACTGACAGCGGGGGGATTAGCGGCAAATATAACTCCCCTCGCTTTTTAAACCCCAAAAGGAGGACAATATGAAAAAGAAAATAATATCGTTTTTGCTTGCAGCTTCAATGCTTATATCGCTTTTCCCGGTTGCATTTGCGCAAGAAAACACGGATGCTGCCGAGGTGTCTGAATACAACTACGTCTTTACGAGAGAGGCGGTGGATACCGAGAATAATCCCTCTCTTCTTAATAAGGACGGTAGGCTTCTCTATAGCACAATGGGGAATATGGCGCTTACGCATATAAAAGCGGATTCCTCGGAGCAGTGGAGACCTGCCGGGCATCACTATATTACGGGCAGTGAGGTAAAGACGGCGGCAAACGGCGGGCTTTACTGGAAAGCTACGAGAAAGCCCACAGGGATGCTCACCTCATATGCAGTGGAGCTGTATGTTCCGGTTGGCGGTTCATATGTTCCTTCAATAAAGATGACGAAGAGTAAGTCCTCTCCGATAGTTGATGTGTATCTTGTAAAAGAGGGAACAACATCAAACGGGAAAACTCCGGGTGATTTCGTGTTTAAAAGCGAAACGGGTAAAACCAATGCCGCGATTAATACCTTTGTCGGCGGAACGGATGAGAGCAAGCGGCCGGAGGCGTATAAGCTCGGACGCATTGATTTGTATGCGGATGAAGAGTCGGAGAATAGATTTTCCTTTTCGCAGAGAACGCTTGACGGTGAAAGCAAATACTATCTGATATTCCATACCGTGGGGATGAACAGCAAATGCACGGCGAACAACACGCTGTATGAAGTAAGCGTTTCTTCGTTCAGGCTTGGAGCGCCGGAGCTTTGTGAGCTTTTGCTTGATTATGAAAGCTCGTATATTCTTGTTGACGATGCAGACGGTATGAAGCTTTCCGTTTCGGGAAAAATGACCGACGGAAAAGCTGCGGATTTAAGCCGTGCAAAGGTAACGTTCGCAAGCTCCGATGTCTCGGTTGCGGAGGTTGATAAGAACGGCATTATCACGCCTGTATCACGCGGAAATGCGAAGATTACGGTACGAGTCGTGATGGGAGAGGTGACGCTCACAAAATCGCTGCTTATAACGGTATCAAAAAAGTCCGTGGCAGCAAGCCGTGAGCTGCTTTGCGGAGAGATGACAAAAAACGCAAGCGGAGATTATGAACTAAGCTTTGATACAACGGAAGCAGGATATTATGACGTTGTGATGGTGGGCGAAAAGACATCAAACGCAAATAAGGCGCTTTTCTATATTGACGGCAAATATATCGGCAGCTTTGATGCAGAAAAAAAGGAAATGCAGGGACGATCAATTGAGCTTTCGGAGGGTGAGCATACGCTTATTATGAAAAACGGCTCTGACGTTCCGGTTAGCGGTGTTTTCCTTATGTCAACGGAAGAGCTTTGCGGAATAGAAAAAGCGGAAATTGAGATAGGGAGTGAAAAGCTCGCACCGGGGCAGACGGCAGACTGCGCAGTGAAGATAGTACAGAAAAACGGAGCAGAATATTATGCGCCGATAGTGTCGTATGACGGCTCGGTTGAAGCGGAATTTGTCGTAAACTGCAAGCCGGAGGGCGTTGCCTCGGTTGAAAACGGATTTCTGAAGGCGCTCACCGAAGGCGAGGCCGTGCTTTCTGTCTCCGAGACCTTCAACGGCTTTGATGTCAGTGGTGAGCTGGAAATTTCTGTAGATGACGTTTCTTTTGACCGTGCAGAGCTTAACGTATACGAAAATGAGAGATATTTTGTAGGCGACTCCAAAAAGCTGGAGACTTCCGCATTCCTTTCCGACGGAAGAGAAGTTGAAGAGCGCGATTTGGAGATTGGGGAGTTTACAAGCTCGGATGAAAGTGTTGTAAAAATTGAAAACGGAATGTTGACTGTCGTGGGAGAGGGCGAAGCAACCGTTTCGGTAAGCGTTATGTTCAACGAAACAGAATATATTGCATCCGTTCGTGTAAAGACTGAAAGAGTACAACCCGAAGCAATTGAGGCAAGAACAGAGGCTGATGTGCTTTCTCTTCTCAGCGGAGAAGGCTCGACGCTGGTTGTGCGCGGCATAAACAACAACGGCAGCGAATTTGACCTTACGGGAGCGACCTTCACATACGAAAATCTTACTCCGGATACTATATCGTTGAGCGATGACGGACTCGTCCGCGCACTTTGCCACGGAACGGGAAGAGTAAAGGTTACGGCAAATATTGCCGGCGAGGAATTTTCGTGTGTGGCAGAGGTTGCTTGCGGCTCGGCAAAGACAAAGCCGACAATCTATACATATGAAATGCGCGAAAACGCTCTCGATAACATAAAAAAGTATGATTGGGCGAAGAGTCTGCAGAAGCAGGCGGTAGCAAAGGCAGATAAGTGGGTAGCAAATCTTGACATACTCTATGAGCTTATGCCGGGTGAAGGCGTTCCTCGTTCCTTTGCCATTGCAACGCTTGACGCTCCTTCTCTTGCTACGGAAGATACGCCGGCTATGCTTTACCATTGCCCGTACGACGGAACGGATATTCGAAATAACTATGGCTCATATGCATGGGGAGTGGATCCGCTCACCCGTCCGTGGAAGATTCAATGCCCCGATTGCAAACGCCTTTTCCCGAGTAACGATTTTGGAAGCTTTTATGAGCTTGGGTTAAATAAGGCAAACGGAGTTTTCTCCCGTGAGACGGCGCTTGCGCGCCACCGCGAGCTTTTCGGTGACCTTACAATAGAAGAGCCGGGGACTCTTGGCAGCGAGCAGTGGAAAGCGTATTACGGTTACGGCAACAAAAACGGATATTTGTACAACTCTATGTATTCCGACAAAGACAGCACGTGGATGGTAGACGACGGCTTTGGCTGGTCTCCGCGTGACGGTGTTCCGGGGTCTGATGAGAAAGTAACAACAAATCCGAAGTGGTGCCCGATTGCGTTCTTTATGCACAGAGTGTGGAGACTCTCAAGCTTCGACAATACATATCTGTATATTCTCAACGATTTACGTAATGCATATTTGTATACAGGAGACGCGAAATACGGACGTGCAGGCGCGATTCTCGTTGACCGCGTGGCAGATTTGTATCCGGAGTTTGAGCATACAAAAACAAGCTTGTCCTATCCGAATTCTCACGGAGGAAATTACAGCGGAAAAATTCTCGGAACTATATGGGAATGTAATCTTGTTGAAGGCTTTATAAAGGCGTATGATGCTTTTTATCCGATGACGGGAGACAGCGAGGTTATAGGCTACTTATCGAAAAAAGCTGCAGAATACGGAATGAGCAATCCAAAAACAAGCGCAGAGCTTATCCGTGAAAATGCCGAAAACGGTATTTTGCGAGAGGTAATGCAGGGGCTCTATAACGGGAAGATTGCAGGAAACTTCGGGAAGCTCCAGTATGCGGGAGCACTTGCGGCGGTTGCGCTTGACACTTATCCCGAATCGGGAGAGATGTTTGATTGGCTTTGTGACTCATCGGAGGTTATAAAAAAGAAAGTATACGATCCGATTTATCCGAAGCAGTCGCGAAGCTCAAACGTTAAAAATACCGGCGGCGAGCTTTTGTCAAAATACGTAAATGACGTTGACCGTGACGGCTTCGGCTATGAGGTTGCCATCGGCTACAACAGCAGCTGGGCATCTGAGGTAATTGATATCGCCCATCTGCTTGCCCGCTACGACAAGGAAACTCCCGTAAGCCTTCTTGATAACCCCAAATATATAAAGATGTTTAACACCATTATCAAGGAAACTATGGGTAACGGCTACAGCCTTCAGCTTGGCGACGGAGGATCCACAGCCGGTAAGGCATGTGAAAACACGGCAACCGAAACACTTAAGGCGTTCAGCCTTCTTGATAAGGATGACAGCAACAGAATTCAGCTTGCCAAAAACTATTATTATTCTGTCAAAGGAGAGCTTGATGATATATATGTCGATATCTTTACCGACAATTCAAGCCTCCCCGGAGAAATCCGGGAGATAATTGAAGAATACGGCGAGTATGAGTTTGAAAGCGAAAACCTCACGGGCTTCGGTCTTGCAATTTTGCGCCGCGGTGAAGCGGTAAAAACAGCCGGTGCGGCAGCCGATGTGGATTACAGAGGCGATTTGTGGATGTATTACGGCAGAACGAATCAGTCGCATGCCCACCGTGATATGCTTGCCATAGGTATTGATGCATACGGATTTAACTTTACTCCGGATTTGGGATATCCCGAGGCAACGAGCCATGATGAAAACAGATATCAGTGGGTTAAGAATACCCTTTCGCATAACACTGTAGTGGTTGACGATGATATGCAGAAGGGAATATACGACGGAAAACCCCTGCACTATGATTACACAGAGAGAGTTGGAGTTATAGACGTTTCGGCACCTGAGGCATATTCGGTTACCGAGGAATACCGGCGCACGGTTGTTTCTGTTGCGGCATCGGATGAGGTTAGCTACACGGTAGATTTCTTCCGCATTAAGGGAGGAAGCAAGCATACCTACAGCTTCCACACCCAGTCACACAACGGATTTTCTTCTGCTGATCTGAATTTCGTCCCGCAGCTTGATGAGAACGGCAAGGACGGAATGTATGACAGCACGGGAGCGTATCGCAAATACACCTACGCGGGTATAGGGGAAACATATATTGATGAAAAAGGAAAAGAGCAACCGGTTCTGTATGGGCCGGACCCTGACGGTTCAAATACTACAAGCTCGTATGTGACGCGCTATCCGAGAGGCTACACTTGGCTGACTAACGTAAATCTTGCAGATAATGTGTCCGGCGGCAATTTCAGCATAAACTTCAAGCAAACGGACTTTAATAAGCAGGCGTTTGATTCTGCAGGGCTTAACTTTAAATTCACCGCACTTAACGACTGGACGCCGAGTGAGGTTGCGATAACAACCGGATATGCGCCGCGAAAAGAAGGTAACGGCAATGTTACGGGGCTTGACTATATGTTCATACACCGTGAGGGCGAGAACCTCGATACTCTCTATACTTCCGTGCTTCAGCCGTATAGGGGGGATGAATATATAGAAAGTATGGAAAGCGTTGAGCTTACTGCAAATGGTGAGCCGGTCAGAGGTAACAAGGCAAAGGCTGTCCGTGTTACGCTGAAAAACGGGCGCACGGATTACATAGTTTACTCGACAGTCGAAAATGTTCTTTATTCGGTTTCCGATACCGTAGGAGAAAACATCCCCGTAAGCTTTAACTTCCGCGGCTTTGTCGGAGTTTACAGTGTAAATGACAAGGGTGAGAATATTTACAGCTATGTAAACGACGGCGATATTATCGGAAATGTAACGGGTGATGCCTGCTATACAGGAAAAGTTGTGGAGTTCACAACGGAGCTTACCGACGAAAATGTAATAACGGTAAAATTTGACGGTGATATCAACGCGGAAAACCTCGTGAACAGATATGTTTACGTGCAAAATGACGGTGCGCAGAACGGAGTATACAGAATATGCGGTGCGGCGGTAAACGATAAAAACGGGCGCTATACCGATTTGATGCTGGGAAACACGAGCGTTATCCGAAGCTATAAGGATAACAGTGATTTCAGCGCAGGGTTCACCTACAATATAGAAGCGGGAAATGAGCTGAAAATTCCGTTGTCGCACACTGAAAATTTTGCACCGGAATTCACGCCGGTAAGTGATAACCTCACAACGAGCGCAGGAAGCTCGATAACCGTGAATGTGAATGCACAAAGTTCGAACAATGAGACTATAACATATGTCGGAAATGTTCTTCCGCGCGGCGCAAGCCTGAATTCAGAAACAGGTACGGTAACGTGGAAGCCGGATGCCTCTCAGGTCGGAAAGTCCGGGTTTATGATTACTGCGCGTGACGAGTCCGGACGCGAAAGCTCGATTACTTTTGAGATAACCGTCTACGGTTCAACCACCGGAGATAAAAACGGAAAAGAGGAAACACCGTCTACAGGAGACTCCGGTGGTTCCGCGGGCGGCGGTGGAGGCGGCGGTACCGCACCGACCGACAAGTCTGATACTGACGATGAAAGCCTTCTCCTTGAGGAGAAGGTGCCGAGCACAGGCGAGGCGGATGAGGTGGAAAATAAAACTGACGCACCGGAGGCCTCCGGTGAAACGGAGAAGCTCCGTTTCACAGACCTCGGTAATCACGCATGGGCAGCTGATGCCATAAACGAACTTGTGG
>JAFQVE010000370.1 GCA_017408185.1 Oscillospiraceae bacterium
GGCTTTTTTTGCCGTTTGGCTTTTTAACTACGAGAAAACGAACCTTGTTATGGTTGTAACATCATTTTTTGCGGGTGCCATACTTCCGTTTATGTTTTCGCTTGTCGTAAGAATACATGCGCTTGAAAACGGCAGAGTGTTAATTCTTCTTCCGTTTCTTGCCGCGTGGATGACCGATACCGGAGCATATTTTACCGGGGTGTTTTTGGGAAAACATAAGTTGTGTGAAAAAATCAGTCCGAAAAAGACGGTGGAAGGTGCCGTGGGAGGCATTGTTACCTGCGTTGTGTCTCTTGTTGCGTTTGCATTTTTTTTCAACCTTCCGGTGAATTATTTTTCTTTCGGAGTCGGTGCACTTGTCCTGTCTTTGCTTGCTCAGGCCGGAGATTTGTCATTTTCAATTATAAAACGCGAATATAATATAAAAGACTACGGAAATATAATGCCCGGACACGGTGGCGTGCTTGACCGCTTTGACAGTACAATGTTCACCATTCCGGCAACGTATATTTTGCTTATGATAATCGGCGTTATAGTGTAGGTGTGAATTATGGTTTCAAACTTATCCGTCCTTGGCTCTACCGGTTCAATCGGAACGCAGACTCTTGATGTGGCGAGAGCTTTGGGAATAAAGGTGTCGGCAATTGCCGCAAATAAGAACATTAAGCTTTTGGAAGAACAGGCAAGAGAGTTTTCTCCCAGCATAGTTGCCGTTGCGGATGAAGCTGCCGCAAAGGAACTTAAGGTAGCGCTTGCAGATACTAAATGCAAGGTTTCCGGTGGAAGGAGTGCCGTTCTTGAAGCTGCCGCATGCGTTGAGGCAGATACTGTTATGTCATCGCTTGTCGGTATGTCGGGAATTGAACCGACTCTTTGTGCGATTGAAGCAGGAAAAGATATCGCGCTTGCCAACAAGGAAACACTTGTTTGTGCAGGGGAAATAGTTATGCGTCGGGCAAAGGAAAAGAACGTTAGAGTTATTCCTGTTGATTCGGAGCATTCTGCGATTTTCCAATCGCTTCATGCATCCGTCGCTCCGCAGCGTGAGCTTACGAGAATCATCCTTACAGCATCCGGCGGCCCTTTCTTCGGAAAAAAGCGCGACGAGCTTGAAAACGTTACGGTAGAGCAGGCTTTGCGTCATCCGAACTGGAGTATGGGTGCAAAGGTTACGATCGACTCTGCAAGCCTTATGAATAAGGGCCTTGAGTTTATGGAGGCAATGTGGCTTTTCGATCTTTCTCCCTCACAGATTGACATAGTTGTTCACCGTGAAAGTATCATTCATTCAATGGTGGAGTTCCGTGACGGCGCGATTATTGCTCAGCTCGGTACGCCTGATATGAGAACGCCTATTTCGTTTGCGCTGACATATCCCGAGCGTAAGAATTTCGGTGGAGAGTACATTGATTTCACAAAGCTTTCTTCGCTTTCCTTCGCGCTTCCCGATACTGAAACCTTCCGTTGCCTTGCTCTTGCGCTTTCTGCGGCAAGGCGAGGGGGAACGGCAGGCGCACTTCTCAATGGCGCAAATGAGGCTGCTGTTGATCTTTTCCTCAATTCAAAAATAAAATTCCTTGAAATTGCAGATTATATAGAACGTGCGACATCCGCTGTCGGAGTTTCGGATAACCCAACGCTTGCGGATGTTATTTCGGCATCGGAAAATGCGCGTGATGCGGTATATTCAATGATTTAGAAGGTGGTTTTTATTTACGTTCTGCTTGCGACACTTCTTTTTGGGTTACTTGTTGCGGTTCACGAGTTCGGACATTTTATAACGGCAAAGCTGTCGGGCGTTCGGGTAAATGAATTTGCGATAGGTATGGGTCCTGCGATTGTGAAAAAACAAATCGGAGAAACCGTATACGCACTTCGCCTTCTTCCGTTTGGCGGCTTTTGCGCAATGGAAGGGGAGGATTCAGAATCTTCTGATCCGCGTGCATTTTCTTCGCGGCCGGTGCTGTATAGAATCGCAATCGTTCTTGCCGGCTCAATAATGAATCTTATTTCCGGTTTTCTTGTTCTTTCAATTCTGTTTGCTCCCGTTAAGCAGTGGTATACGCCGACTGTTGCGGATATCGGTGAACGCACTGAAGTAACCGGAGACTTTCTTCGTTCCGGAGATACGATTAAATCTGTTGATGGATACAACGTTTATATTTATGGTGATATCTTTGTTGGACTTTCGCGTGGTGGTGATGAAAACAGTGCGTATGACATTGAAGTTATCCGCGACGGTGAAAGGGTTTTGTTAAAGGATGTAAAGCTCAGAACATATGATGGTACAGAAAGCTCTGCCGATGACAGAAAAGGTATTTCCTTTGTTGTTGAAGATACAAGCTTTTCCGGTAAAACAAAGTATATTTTTCAAAACGGAATAAATCTTATCAGGCTTGTAAAAGTCGGGCTTGGTGATTTAATAAGCGGAAGCGTGTCGAGTGATGATTTGTCGGGACCAATAGGCATTGGTAAGATGATGGCAGACACGGCAAAGACTGATATTTCTTCCCTTTTATATCTTCTTGCTTTCATCTCAATAAATCTCGGCGTTATGAACCTTCTTCCGCTTCCGGCACTTGACGGTGGTAGATTTGTATTTCTGCTTTTTGAGCTTGTCTTCAGACGTCCCGTGCCTCCGAAGTATGAGGGCTATGTCCACGCCGCAGGCCTTGCACTTCTGATGCTTCTTATGGCTTTTGTAACCTATAACGATATCGTAAAAATATTTTTCAAATGATTTGGTGATTAATTATGAACAGACGGAAAACGCGTCAAATTTTTGTAGGAAATGTTCCTGTGGGTGGAGACGCTCCCATTGCCGTGCAGTCAATGTGCAATACTGACACGAGAAATGTTGATGCAACGCTTTCACAAATCGAACGCCTTACGGCAGCGGGGTGCAAGATTGTCCGCGTGGCTGTTGTTGATAAAGAGGCTGCGCACGCAATCGGAAAAATCGCCGAACGGGCAAACGTTCCCATAGTTGCAGATATTCATTTTGATTCTCGTCTTGCGGTTGAAGCGGCGGCGGCAGGTGCGGCAAAAATCCGCATTAACCCGGGAAATATAGGTGATGACGGAAAAGTGCGTGACGTGGTGAATGCCTGCAGAGCGAAAAATATTCCTATACGCATCGGTGTAAACGGGGGATCGCTTGAAAAAGAAATTCTTGCAAAGTATGGAGTATCCGCGCGCGGAATGGTAGAATCTGCAAAAGGTCATATTGATATTCTGCGCAAATTCGATTTTGAAGATATTTGCATATCGGTAAAGGCGTCATCAGTTGCGCTTACCGTTGATGCTTACCGTATGCTTTCCGCTGAGATTGATTATCCGCTTCATCTTGGTGTTACCGAGGCAGGAACGGTTCGTATCGGAAAGCTTAAATCCGCTGTAGGGATAGGCTCACTTCTGCTCGACGGAATCGGGGATACAATCCGCGTTTCTCTTACAGATGATCCGGTGTGTGAGGTTGAAACGGCCTATGATCTTCTTCATGCAATAGGTATGAGTGAAAACACACCTCAGTTAGTATCGTGTCCAACCTGCGGAAGATGTATGATTGATCTTATACATATCGCCAAAGAGGTCGAAGAGCGCCTGTACGACATAAAAAAACCGATAAAAGTCGCTGTTATGGGATGCGTTGTAAACGGTCCCGGAGAGGCAAGAGAAGCAGATATCGGAATGGCAGGCGGAAAAGAAATGGGTATTCTTTTCAAAAAGGGAGAAATTGTAAAAAAAGTTCCTATGAACGAAATTGTTGATGAGCTTATGAAAATGGCATACGAGATTTAAGAAGTGGAAATTGGATAAAATATGGATAAAAACAGCTTAAAGCCGTTTGGTGAGGTTTTTAAAATCAGAGGAGAAAAAAGCCTTGAGATATTTGAAAACACAGCATGTGTAAGAGCATTGACGGCGGACAAAACTCAAAACAGAATAACAGCATATCTTTATTCGGAAAGGATTATTGCGCCTTCGGAAATCCGTGCGGCGGAAAAAGTTATAGCAGAGCGTTACAGACTAAACCGTGCAACGCTTCTTCCCTCGTATCCTCGTTCTCTTTTCGGGGATGAATATTTCCTCACACTTGCAAAAAGATTGTGTGAGGAATTTCCTGCGGCAATAGGATACTTGAGCGGAGCGCAATGGACATACGATGGTGAAGCTACACTCACGCTGACCTTGAAAACGGGACTTAACGGTTTTTCTGACAAGTGTATCCGCTTTATAAAAAGCGCGATTGAGAACGAGTTTTCAATGAATATAGATGTTCTTACGGAAGTGGCGGAAGGCACTGATTATGCGGCAGAGGAACGGCTTATGTCGTTGCGGCGTGAGATTGAAGAGGCGGCGAAGGTATCGGCAGAAAAACCGAAGCCGGCACCTGTTAAAGAAGAACCGGTTGCGGCTCCGGCAAAGGAAGGTTTCAAAGGCTTTCGGAAAAAACTTAATGAGGAGCAGGGAGAGGTTGTTCTCGGAAAGTCTGCTTTTGGTGAATATATAGATATCAACACGATTGAAGAAGCTTTTGGCGATATATCAATAAAGGGTGAGATATTTGCGACGGAATGCCGCGAGTTTGAAGAACGCGGTGTTGCTACATACAGTTTTGATATGACTGACTATAAAGGCTCTGTACGTGTTGTTGTTCGGAATATAAAGCTTGAAAATCTCGGTGATGTTTCGGGAAAGTTGAAAAAAGGCGCATATGTTCATGTTTACGGTTCTACGCAGTATGATATGTATTTAAAGGACACTGTTGTACGTCCGCGTAATATCGTTCTCGGAAAAGCGCCGTCGCGCGAGGATACAGCGCCGGAAAAGCGCGTAGAGCTTCATATGCACACGAATATGTCCACTATGGACGGAATCACTCCTACCGCAGACCTCTTAAAGCGTGCGGCAGGATGGGGGCACAAGGCAATTGCAGTTACCGACCACGGTGTTGTACAGGCATTTCCGGACGCAATGAATGCAGCTCCCAAGCTTGGTATAAAGGTACTGTATGGGGTGGAAGCTTACTATGGCGGTAACCGCAAGACTCAGGTTGTAACCGGCAGTATTCCGTCAGGGTTTGACGGGGAATTTGTATGCTTTGATATAGAAACAACAGGTCTCTATAAAAAAACATGTAAGATAATCGAAATTGCGGCAGCTATCCTTCGTAACGGAGAAATATGTGAGAAATTCCAGACGTATGTAAACCCCGAGTGCGCAATTCCCGAAAAGATAAGCGAACTTACGGGTATAACCAACGGAATGGTTGTTGATTCGCCTAAGATTGATAAAGCACTGCGCGATTTTCTTGATTTTATAGGAGATCGCCCGCTTGCGGCACATAATGCGGAATTTGATGTTGGGTTTATAACAGAAGCATGTAAGGCGCTCGGTATCGAACGTGAGTTTAATTATATCGACTCTCTTGAGCTTTCAAGAAAGCTTTTGCCGGATACTAAAAACCATAAGCTCGACACTGTTGCAAAGGCACTAAAGCTTCCTAAATTTGAGCACCACAGGGCACTTGATGACGCTGTAACGGTCGCGTTCATTCTGCGTGCTTTGTTTAGCGAACTTTCGGAAGTTCATAAGCTAAGCAAAGTTTCGGAACTTAACGGGTTTTCAATAGGTTCAAAAGAAAAAGAAAAGCTTAATCGCTTCCATATGATAATTATTGCCAAAAACTATGTTGGACTCAAAAACCTTTATAAGCTGATATCTATATCTCATCTTGAGTATTATGACAGGCGCCCGATTATCCCAAGGCATGTGCTTGAGAAGCACAGAGAGGGGCTTATTGTCGGTTCTGCGTGTGAAGCGGGCGAGCTTTACGGAGCGATAGTAGAGGGCAAAAAATACAGCGAACTGCTTAAAATTGCCGATTTTTACGACTTTCTCGAAATTCAGCCGGTCGGAAACAATGCATTTATGCTTGCAAACGGAATTGCTTCTTCGGAAGAGGATATACGGAACTTCAACAGGACTGTTGTAAAGCTTGGAGATGAACTCGGTGTTCCGGTTGTTGCTACGGGCGATGTGCATTTTCTTGATCCTCACGATGAGGTTTACCGCCGCGTTCTTATGGCGAGTAAGAACTTTGCCGATGCTGATAATCAGGCTCCGTTATATCTTAAAACGACAAATGAAATGCTTGATGAATTTTCATACCTCGGTGATAAAAAAGCATATGAAGTTGTTGTGAAAAACACCAATATGATAGCTGATATGTGCGAAGAAATACGTCCCATTCCCGAAGGACAGTATCCTCCGGCAATTGAAGGTTCAAAGGAAGAGCTTAAAATGCTTTGCTATAACAAGGCAAAGGAGCTTTACGGTGAGCCGCTTCATGATACGGTAAGAGAAAGGCTTGAATACGAGCTTTCAAAGATTATAGGGCACGATTTTGACGTTATGTATATGATTGCTCAAAAGCTCGTTACCCAGTCCGTTTCGGATGGATATCTTGTCGGTTCGCGAGGTTCTGTAGGTTCGTCTTTTGTTGCGTTTCTGTCCGGAATAACAGAGGTTAACGCGCTTCCTCCGCATTATAGATGTAAAAAGTGCAAGAATGTTGTGTTTGAGTCAAGTGGTGAATATGCCGCAGGCGCCGATCTTCCGAACAGAAACTGCGAGGTTTGTGGCGAACCGATGGTTAAAGACGGATTCAATATCCCGTTCCAGACGTTCCTTGGATTTGACGGCGATAAGACACCGGATATTGACCTTAACTTTTCAGGGGAATATCAGTCCACAGCTCACGGTCAGGTAGAAGATCTTTTTGGTCAGGGGCACGTTTTCCGCGCAGGAACAATTGCTACAGTTGCCGATAAAACCGCATTCGGGTATGTCAAAAAATACGCCGAAGAGCGTTCTATGAATATGACGCAGGCGGAAAGAAACCGAATAGTTATCGGCTGTACGGGAATAAAAAGAACAACGGGGCAGCATCCGGGCGGCGTTATGATTGTGCCGAAGGATAAAGAAATTTATGATTTTACTCCCGTGCAGCATCCTGCAGATGATAAGGATTCGGATATTATTACAACCCATTTTGATTACCATTCAATCCATGATAATCTTTTAAAGCTTGATATGCTCGGTCACGACGATCCGACAATTATACGTATGCTTGAAGACCTTACGGGACTTAATGCGCGGGAAATCCCTCTTGACGATCCGGAAACTATGAGTATTTTTACATCTATTTCCGCGCTTGGAATAGATGAGGATCCGATTCTTGGAAAAACAGGAAGTGTTGCCGTGCCGGAATTCGGCACTCACTTTGTTCGCCAGATGCTTCTTGATACACAACCGACCACATTCGATGAGCTTGTCCG
This sequence comes from Oscillospiraceae bacterium, assembly GCA_017408185.1. The sequence goes on from JAFQVE010000370.1 coordinate 7,344, forward strand.
AATATCCGGTCTTTCGCATGGTACGGATGTTTGGCTTACGAACGCTCAGGACCTTGTCCGTGACGGTGTTGCAACACTTAAGCAGGTTATCTGTGCACGAGACGATATCATGCTCTATCTCATCGACAAGGGAGTTGACCCGAAGCTTTCCTTCACTATAATGGAAAGTGTCAGAAAGGGAAAGGGGTTAAAGCCTGATTGGGAAGAGGAAATGCTCTCTCACGATGTTCCGCAATGGTATGTAGATTCGTGTAAAAAGATAAAATATATGTTCCCCAAGGCTCACGCCGTTGCATACGTTATGATGGCATTCCGTATTGCGTGGTTTAAGGTTCATCATCCAAAGGCTTTTTATGCAGCGTATTTTTCCATTCGAGCAAAAGCATTTGACGCTTCTGTTATGACAAACGGAGATGCGGTTGTCCTTTCAAAAATGGATGAACTGAACGCGATGGAAAAGATTTCGCAGAAGGAAGAAAATATGCTTGTCACGCTTGAAGTTTGTCACGAATTTTACAAGCGCGGGCTTACATTTGACCCAATAAATCTCTATGAGTCTGATACTAAGAATTTTAAAATCACGGAGAATGGACTTATTCCTCCATTTACTGCAATTTCCGGTCTTGGTGAGGTTGCGGCACAGAATATAGTTGATGAACGTGTAAACGGTCGCTTTATGTCTATAGAAGAAATGCAGAACAGATGTAAGCGCGTATCCAAGGGCGTTATTGAAATGCTTGAGGCAAATAACGTTCTGCGTGACATTCCTAACACAAGTCAGGTATCGCTTTTTTGATAAAAAATAATAAAAAATCCAAAAAAATATTGCAATTGGGGTCAAAATATGGTATTTTATATTAGATAAGTATTGTGAGGTGAAAGACGTGCGTTTTATTCCGATAAATCTCGATAATGTAAAAAATGCTGCAACAATGTTTGTCGGTATAGCAAATGCCGAACCGTGGAACGGTAAGTGGACATATTCATCTGCATACGCGCGCCTTTTTACAATTGCAAAGTCTATCGGATTTACAGGTTTTATTACTATGGACAATAATGGGCTTCCGTGCGGCTTTGTGATGGGGAATACTAAAAACCGTGATGACGGCGGGCTGGATTTTGTTCTTTGTGAAATCTGCTATCAAAATAACGATGCCGGACATGTATATGCACAAAAAACGCTTGATTATCTTTCTGCGCAGCTTGCAATGCGTCATATTGTCCGTATGCTATATGTGGAGCAGGGCGGAAGCGGCGTTTCAC
>JAFQVE010000371.1 GCA_017408185.1 Oscillospiraceae bacterium
AGCACTACGCCGTACATTCAGGTCCTGAGGCAGACAGACGCGCTTTTGACATTGACGTTACGGACGAGGAGCTTTACGGCACATACCTTGCTGCGTTTGAATACTGCATAAAGAACGCAGAGCCGTCGGCCGTTATGGCGGCATACAACGCCGTAAAAGGAAGTCCGTGTGTTGCAAGCAGATTTCTGCTGAGAGACACGTTGCGCGATAAGTTCGGCTTTGAAGGATATGTAGAGTCCGATGCCAACGGCGTTGAGTATCTCGACAAATATCACAAGGTAACAAATACATCTGCGGAAAGCGCGGCGCTTGCCGTGAAATCCGGTTGCGACCTGTGCATAGGCGATGCGTTCAAAGAGCTTCCGGCGGCATATGAGCAGGGGTTTCTTACCGAGCGGGATATTGATGAAGCGGTAATCCGCCTATTTACAGCGCGTTTCAGGCTTGGAATGTTCTCCGATGACTGCGAGTATGACAACATTCCCTATGACGTGGTAGACTGTGAAAAGCACAAGGCACTGAACCTGCAAATGGCAAGAGAAAGCATAGTGCTTCTCAAAAACGACGGAATTCTCCCGCTTGATGCATCAAAGAAAATTGCGGTTATCGGTCCGTGTGCCGATGACATTGCGCCGCTTCTTGCAAACTACTGCGGCAGAGCATCAGAATACGTAACGCTTCTTTCCGGAATACGCGAAAAGGCAGATAACGTTATGTACGCGAAGGGATCAGATTACTGCACAGAACCGCGTGAATATGACGAGAGACTTGACAATGAAGCTCTTATCATCGCCGAAAAGTGCGATGTTATCATAATGTGTATGGGTATCACTCCGGCAATTGAGGGCGAAGAGGTTGACGGAAACTACGGAACCGAGGGCGGCGATAAGCGGAGCATCGAAATCCCCGAGGTACAGAAAAAGCTGTATCGCAAGCTGCGCGAGCTTGGAAAACCGATGATTTTTGTAAACGTTTCGGGAAGCTGCCTTGCGCTCGGCGAACAGGATAATGATTGCAATGCAGTGCTTCAATGCTTCTATCCCGGCGCTCTTGGCGGACGCGCGCTTGCTGATATTATCTTCGGTGTGTGCTCACCGTCAGGAAGACTTCCGGTTACGTTTTATGCATCCGATAGTGATCTTCCCGATTTTCGTGACTACAGTATGGAAAACAGAACATACAAGTTCTTTAGTGGAAAGCCGGTTTACCCATTCGGTCACGGACTTACATATTCCGAAATAACTGAGGAATGGACGGATGATAATACCGCTGTTGTGACAAACAAGGGTAGTTACGATACATATTATTCGGTACTTAAATATGAAACACGCCCGCATAAAAAGCTTCTTGATTTCAAGAAGATATTTATAAAAAGCGGAGAAGAAATCACCGTTAAATTCTGATACCAAAGGAGCTGATGATAATGGGAATTATGATAAATCTTGACTGCAGCAACTTTTATCAGTCGCGCGCAAATGTTGCCGAGAGTCTTGACGAAACGCATGTCCGAGCGCATATCGGGCAATACAAGAACACCGGAGTTACGGATGTTTTATTGAACGTTGGAGCCTGGACTTCGGTAACACCTTCGAACATAAGGACCACCTTATATGAATCCTGCAAAGCGGCAGAAGAACACTTTGGTGAAGGCTCGGGGGGAAGATGCTATCCTGTACTGAAAAGGCTTCACGAAATCGGGCTTGATGAATTTGAAGTGTGGATAGATGAAGCTGCAAAAAACAATATCAACGCATGGCTTTCCTTCCGAATGAACGATGCCCACAACCTTGACAGTGATGATAATCCTTTAATCCCGCCGGAATTCAAGGAAAAGCTGAAAACGTGGTCAGTTGTTCGTCATCACCGCCGGATAGGCTGGTATGACGGTTGCCGTGATTTTGAAATAGAGGAAGTAAGGCAGGAACAGCTTGACTATATCGAAGAGCAGGTGCTGCGCTATCTTCCATACGGCATAGAGCTTGATTTCCAGCGTGAGCTTAACTGCTTCCGCCCGGGATATGAGTGGAGCGGGATGGAAATAATGACGGACTTTATGAAGAAAGTCAAAAAAATCCTTGTTCGTGCTGAAGAAAAGGCAGGCAGAAAAATCAAAATTCTTGTCCGATGCAATCAGAACCCACAATACTGTATGGAATGGGGCTTTGATATTATCCGTTGGGCGGCAGAAGGTCTTATAGATGCCTTTGCCCCTGCACCGCGTTGGAACTGCACGGACACCGATATCCCCATAAAGCTCTGGAAGCAGATACTTGCGCCGTATAACATTCCGGTATATCCCGGAATTGATGCGCAGAATATTCATCCGTACCCCGAAGATTTTATGAAAAAGGGGCATACGGTCTGCACCACGGTTGAAACAACGTTTGGTATGGCGGCGAATTTCCTGACACAGGGTGCTGACGGAATATATCTCTTCAACTATTTCAATGAAGTGAACGATGAAGTGGTAACGGAAGAGAACAGGGAGCTTGGCGACGGTAACGATATTTATTCTCCGAAAGGCTATTATAAAATTCTTGCTTTCGCCGGAAATTACAACGAGGCGATAAAACAAAAGCGACGTCACATGATTACATATAACGACAAGGTTCCGTTTTTCAGAAAATGCGATGCAGTCCTCCCGCTTACGTGCGGCGGGCAGTATAACCAGGGCTTTCATTCAAACGGCGAATGTAACCCGCGCTATCTTCGCTTTGCAACAGGAACGATTCCGGATGATAAATCCTGCAAGGTGCGCTTCCGCATCAATACCGAAGGCTTTTACGTAAATAACGTTGAAATTTACGTAAACTGCCATAGAGCAGAGCTTGAAGGGATTGAGAAGCAGGGCGAGCCGTACTGCGGCGCATCTCCGGTGTATGGAGAGAGCAATAACGGAGGAACACCCGATGTATATGCCTTCAAAATTCCACGAGAGGCGATACAGCCGGAAATTCAGGTTGCCGAAATCCTTCTGAAAGAGGGAAAAGAAGAGAACCTGTTCACTATAGATTATGCAGATTTAATTGTAGAA
>JAFQVE010000372.1 GCA_017408185.1 Oscillospiraceae bacterium
TCTCCCGTATTGAGAACACCAAAGCCCATCGGGTCATTATTGAATTTATTGACCATTGCGATGCCTGTTCCGTTTGTTGATTTCGGCGGAATCATTGCTGCAAGCATATACTCAGGAGTCTTTACGCGTGCGATGGAGTTAAAGAAGTCAATGCGAACCTGATACTCAGGCATCATAAATCCGCGGTCGGTTGATACAAGCTCTTCCCATGAAGCAGCATTGATTGTGAAGAAGTCTGCCGGAATGAGCTTTTCATCTACCATCTTTTTGAAAAACTCTACCATCTCGAGCATAATCTCGCTCTCAGTTGCACCATAGCTCCACTTTTCATTTTCAAAATCATAATATACGTCATAGTGGAAATTCGGTTTGAAAGAGGATCCGATAACATTCATATTACCAAGTCCGGATCTCATACAGAGCGGATATGAATCAGGATACAGCTCTTTAAGCTTTTTGGATACATTGTAGAGATCGTCAATCGTCTCCGGGGTTTCGAGGTTGTGCTTGTCAAAGATATCCTTGCGGTAGAGCCAGCTGCGAACATTCGTTGATCGCTCCATGCCATAGATAGGCGCATAGTAAACCTTGCCATCTGATGCGCGTCGGGTATTTCTCATCCACTGCTCATCCTCGGGCAGAGAGTTCCAAAACCCGTTATAATCCGGCAAAAACTCCTCATAATCATCAAGTGCGAGGAATGCACCTTGCTGTGCGAAATCCGCAAAGCCGGCAGGTTTACCCTGGAAACCGATTACGTCTGGGAAGGAATCCGGGCTTGCCATGATAAGCGGGAACTTTGTTGCGAAATCAGAAGACGGAATAGCATTGTAATTAATCGTTCCGCCCATCGCTTCGCGGATGTACTCCCATATCTTCCAGTTTTCGTTGTACGGCCATGATTCATGGCTTGCGACAGTAACGTTGACGACGGCATCATCGGGGAGTTGTTTATCTTCCGGAATGTCATAAGAGACATCACCTGTTGTTGTGCCACCGCTACCTCCGCATGCGCAGAGTGCGAACAGCATAATTGCTGCAAGGGTTAGCGCGATAAGTTTTTTCATTTTGAAGTTACCTCCTTTTGTTTTATATCAACCTTATGCAGGTTAATTACTTTTGGGCATCTGATAAATATATCAGGCTACTATTCAGATAATCTTTATTCCTCGGAATACAAACGCTTTATAGCGTGTACTATATCTTTTCCGTACTCTCCATCGACAACAGGTGTGCGGTTTCCGTCGTTTAGTCTGTCAACCAGCTCGGCAATCTGCACCTCCATGGCACTCACATTTCCGCAAGGAGTGCGGACAAAATCCTCACCACGCTTGCAATGTTCAACATAGTCATTATCTTCGAGCCGCATTCGGATTTCCCCGTTTGTGAGATACAGAACTGTTTCATATTCGCTTGCACTTGTATATCCTATGATATTTAATGTACCCACCACTCCGTTGTCCATTGTTACGAGTGCAGAAAAGCCATCTTCGCAGTCTGAACCCTCAGACAGGTGAATACTTCCGCAAATATCCTTAATCTTCGCACCGTTCGTAAAATATTTCATTTTATCGAGTGCGTGAGCACCGAGATTCATTGCAATTCCGCCGCCGGATAAGGCTTTTTCCGAGAACCATTTCGGTCGTCTTTCCGTAAAATACTCTCCGTTCCGAACCTCGGTAATGCTTATCAATTTTCCGTATTCTCCCGAATCAACAAGTTGCTTGGCAATTACATTAGCCGGCATATATCTTTGCAGATTTCCCACCCAAAGCATAACTTTGCTCTTTTTGCAGCATTCAATCATTTTTTCGCAATCTTCGGAGCTTATACCCATCGGCTTTTCAACAAAAACATCAATCCCGTGCTCAGCACAGAAGCAGACAGCCTCGCAATGAAGTGCATGAGGAAGCGTTATTACGGCAAGGTCAGGATTAGTTTCTGTTATCATCTGCTTATAGTCAAA
>JAFQVE010000373.1 GCA_017408185.1 Oscillospiraceae bacterium
GTGTTTAAGAGCGTGGATTTCCCGGCGTTTGTGTAGCCGATGAGAGAGACGAGAGGAATCTCGCGCCGAATACGTCCGCGCCGCTGTTCTCCGCGCACGCGCATCACGGTTTCAAGCTCTTCTCCTATCTTTGCTATGCGGCGGCGGATATGCCGGCGGTCGGTTTCAAGCTTTGTTTCGCCGGGACCGCGTGTTCCGATACCGCCACCGAGACGGGAAAGCGCCGTACCTCTGCCTGTAAGGCGGGGGAGCAAATATTTATATTGTGCAAGCTCTACCTGAAGCCGGCCTTCGCGGGACTGTGCGCGGGAAGCGAATATATCGAGAATAAGCGTCGAGCGGTCGATAACGCGCACACCGAGAATGTCCTCCAAGTTCTTTGTCTGCGCAGGGGAAAGCTCGTTGTCAAACACAGCAAGGTCAATATCGTTTTGCTCTGCAAATTCTGCAAGCTCACGAGCCTTGCCTGTTCCGATAAAGGTTTTGGGTTCGGGAGAAGCGCGGTGCTGGATAACGCGTGCAACCTCGTCTCCGCCTGCGGTAGAGAGAAGCTCGGAAAGCTCGTCGAGAGACGAGTCATCGCATTTTTCCGTGTCGGTATATATATCGGCATCCAGCCCGATAAGAATGGCGCGTTCTCTTTTTTCTTCACCTTGGTTTTGCATAAAAGCCCTCCATAGACATTGTCTAAATATTAGTATACATTAAATTTGCCGAAAAGACAATATTATGATATACTATTTATACAGAATAAATAAGCGGAGGCAGAAGATAATGCTTCATTTTGTTCTCGGCCGCATAAGAAGCGGAAAAACAACTTACATAATTGACAAAATAAAGGAACGCCGTGAGGCGGGAACGCTTTTCCTTGTTCCGGAGCAGCAGTCTCATTCTATGGAGAGGCTTTTGTGCAGCGTTTGCGGGAATACGGTTTCCGCATACAGCGAGGTAACAAGCTTTCGGCGTCTTGCCGCGCGTGTAAAGAGCGAAAACGGAGGTGTATGCGCCGTTGCTGTCGGTGGAGGCAGACGCATACTTATGCTGCATTCTGCGGTGCGTGCGGTGTGCGGCGAGCTTTCCGTGCTGTCTAAAAGCGCATCGCGTCCTGACCGTCTGCCGGAGTTACTCCGGGCAATTGACGAGCTTAAGGCGTACGGCGTATCTCCGCGCGCGCTCGCCTCTGCGGCAAAGGACATAGAGGGTATGAGCGGGAAAAAGCTTTCGGAGCTTGCGCTTATATATGCGGCATACGAAAATGAGCTTTCTGAGGATGAGTTTGATGCATATGATGAGCTCGGCTTTATTGCGGAGAGTGTGCGCAAGAATGATTTCTGGTGTGACAAAACGCTGTATCTTGACGGATTTTCCGGCTTTACCGCCGCGGAGCTTGATATTCTTGACTCTGCCGCAGTAAAGGCAAGGGATGTGTATATCGCGCTTGAGCTTCCGCGTGAATATGACGAGGGGATGGAAAACGGAATATTCGATAAGACGTATAACACGAAAAAACGTATTCTTGAGATATGCAAGAAGAACGGCGTGAAATACGATGAAGTATATCTTGAAAGTAAAAAAACAGGCGCACTTGCTTTTCTTGACCGTGCGCTGTTTTCTGAGGATGGCGAAAGCTTTGCAGAAAGCTCGGATAATATACATATTGCGCGTGCCACAGGTGCGTTTGAAGAGTGCGAAAAGGCGGCGGCGTATATTTTAGACTGCGTTCGCGCCGGTGCGCGATTTAACGATTTTTCAGTAGCAGTATGCGGGGGAGAAGAGCATCTTTCCGTATGCGAAAGCGTATTTTCACGTTACGGCATACCCGTATATATAAGTGACGATACACCGTTGACGTCAAAGCCTCCGGTTGCGCTGA
>JAFQVE010000374.1 GCA_017408185.1 Oscillospiraceae bacterium
TTATCATCAATAACGTAATCGGCGGCATTGTTGGTTGAATAGATAATATAATCAACTCTTCCGCTTTCAAGAGTTACCTTGACTGCACTGTAAGCATCAAGAACACCCGGCTTTGAGCTTTCTTCACGAACCATTGAAGCCTTTTCTATCGATTTGATATACTTATTCATCACGTCATAGGGTTCAAACACGGTTGTAAATACAGTATCGAGGTTTGTTCCCTTTCTTCTGACCAGCATATATTCAAGGTTACCTGCGTGAGCATTACTCTTATTCTGAGGCGGAAGTGCCTTTGCAAAGGTCACTTCGGAAACGGGGCTGTCGTTCAGCATCGTGACACGAAGTCTCACATCACGCTTCTTATCCATAACCTTTTTCCAGTCCTTGACATTGAATTCAACGGTGAAATCCTTGTCAATCGACTGATATGTGCGAACTTCTCTGAGCCAGGTGTATCCTTTCGGATAGATTTCCGAGCTGACACCGCCCGGGTCGGGACCGTATTTTACATCCGGACCTGCATATGTACCGTATGTATTTCCTGCATCATCGGTGTACATCGGAGTTTCTTTTATATCTCCGAGACCTGCGATGGCCTCGTGCTCATCGGACTGTGAATGGAAGCTATAGAGATGGTCATTTCCACCCTTGATGTGGAAGAAGTCTATTCCATACGAAATTTCATCGTCCACCTCAACCATAACCACCGACCTTCTGTATTCCTCCGTATCGGAATAAACATCAGCACTTATATCCATAAGTTTTACTTTGCCGGAATCATCAAAATGTATCGGAGTTTGAGTAGTCTTAATAACTTCCTGTTCCTTCTCATCAACAACAACCGTGTTATGAGAAATGGTCGTACTTACCCACTGATAACGATTCGGCTGCTGACCCGTTTCCTCGGGATATCCGATATCAGGAGCAATGTTGAGACCGAATGCATCGGCAAAAAGGTTCAACGTATCACGATGACCGTGCATATCGGATTTTCCGAAATAGATTGCAAAGTCACGGTGAGTGTTGTTGTAGCTTGTCTCACTTGCAGATTCATATTCCCCACCTGCACGAAGTGCGGCAAAGCCGTATCCTGCGAGCATATCACTCGGAAGACTGAGCTTTCCGTAATTTTCTATGACTGCTTCAACATCCTTTGTGATTTGTTCGGGATCTTCATCAAGAATGCTGCCGCGAATCTCAAAGCCACGGGTTTCCTTCAAAAACCAAAGAGCCTGAGCGAGAATCGGTTTCTTTGTTTCCTTATATGCCAAAAGTATATCATCTTCCATGACTGCAATACCCGTTCCGCCGATTGCACCCGAGTCACCTGTGTGTGTTGTGTAGTATCCGCCGAGCAGGAGACGAATCTGGGCATCAAACATCTTTGTGAATTTGGCATTATCATAAAGGTCAGCCTGTGGATAAAGCTCAAAGCCACAGAGAAGCTCTGCAACACCGAGGAAGTGAGTAATCCATTCTCTGTTATAGCCCGGAGCATTTTCCTTTCCGCTTCCGTCACGGTCAATGTCGCCTATGAGTGAACCGAGGAACATTCCGCCCGATACAGGGACTGTTCTCGGAACTTTACCGGAGTTTATACTTGAAGTTCCTGCAACGGGCCCCGGAGCAAATATCCAATCAATAATTTCGCCGGATTCAGGCATTCTGTTGAGAGCAACAGCCGCAGCCGCAAGGGATTTCTGATGCATACCGAAGTTGCCCCAATGCTCACCGTATTTTGTTCTCTCAAACATCTCAAGAAGAAGGTTGTCTTCAATGTTCTTCATAAGAGCACCTGGAGTGTCTTTGAGGTTAATCGGAATAAGCTCTCCGTTATTATCGTAAATCCAGTTTCCAAGCTCATCGGTTTCATATTGAGGAGCTTTCGCCGAAAGATATGTCGTTACATACGGATCGTTATATATCGGCTTAAATGCATCGTAAGCAAGTGCAAGGTCATATGTCATAAATGTAGTCCAGATAGCATCAACGATTGTACCGTAGTAATCATCTCCGCGCCATGTATGCCACCGGAACCAATCATAACCCGGGAAGAAATCTGCAACTCTGTCGAGAAGAATTGCACCTGCTCTTCCGTATTTTGCCTCACCTGTGTATACAAACGCAGTTGCGAGAGAATTGATTGCCTCTCTTACAACCTGTTCACCTGCATACCACACGCCGTTATGGAGAAAATAAGAAATAAATGTGTACTGAACCGGACCTTTTGTTGCTCCGTTCATATACCATGCATAACCGTTTCCGTTATCATAGTAGCTGGGGTCATATCCCGGAACAGTTGTTACATCTCCGTCCTCACCTACAATCTCCTTCGCCTTTTCAAGAGAGATATAAGGCATCTTATATCCGAATCCGTCATCAACACCCCAACCCGTAATACCAAGCTGTTTGTCGATATCCGGATAGAGGTTGTTTGTAAGGTAACCACCATTTACATTGTATCCGTAGTGGTCCTTCCACTCCTGACTTTCACGTGCATTGTTCCATGCTGCAAGTTTCTCTGTCCACTCTGCAGTTCCCGGAGTTTCTGTGGGATAGCTCGGGAATTTTCCGATATGCGAACAGGAGCTACCCGCCTTTATATCCTCACAGACAAACTTCTCGTGGTGATTCTGCAAAGCTCTGTCAATTGAGAACGTTCCGTCATCGGCAAGACCGAGCTTATAGAAAGATCCGAAGTCGTTTGAAGGGAATTGGCGCTTACACTCAGGACACTGAACCTTCCAAGGATTGTTTATGGCATTTGTCGGGAAAACACTATTGTATTTTGTTCCTATATCTGCCTTACAGAATCGGCAGAAATTCTTTGTCGGGTCATACTTGTGTCCGATGTGATAATAACGCGGTAATCCTTCAGATGCAATGAGCTCATAGAGTTTATCAAGGTTCTCTACGTATCTGTCGGCGTTTGCTTTTGCAGACTTAACCTCATTGCGTGCCCATGCATATTTTGATGCGTTTATCTTAGCATTTTCACGTTCTTCCAATGTGTATATCTGAGGATCAATAGTTGCATCCCAACCAACCTCAACTTCAATAGGTTCAATCACAATGCCCTCTGCCGCACCGTTTTTATAGTCAGAGCTTACGGAAGCTGAAATTAACGCTTTACCCATAGCAAGACCGTAAATGCTTCCACCTTCAGAAAGCTCAACATATTCGGCACCTTCGAGAATTTCCCAGGAAATATATTTATCCGGAATCGACAGCATGTTTCCGCTGTTCATTTCCGCTGTTGCGCCGAGCTTTGCAGCACCGTAGACATAGACAGACTCGGGAACTGTTATTCTTATTCCGTTATCAACTATACCTGAGTTATCGGAAACGTAAACAACACACTCAGCTTTCTTGGTTATACCGTCATATGTTACCGTTGCCGAAAGCTTGACTTCACCTTCATTGATACCTGTAATCACACCGTTTTCATCAATTGTTGCGATATCTGTATCTTCAGATTTATATACGACTGCAGTAATATCGCCCTCTGCATAATCGATATTCTCACCCTTGACGGTTTTAAGTCTGAGTGATGTATTGACCGATTCACCGAGAGGTATAACATTGCTTCCGCCGTCAAAAATGACTTCCGCGCTGCCTAAAGCGTTTTCATCCGAGAAAGTAAATGAGTTTACATAGGCAGCATCTCCGCCGGCACCGCCTGCACCGGTTTCACTTACACGATAAACTACAAGATGCTCACCTTCGGTAATTTCTTTTATTCCGAAAGGCTTTATGCAACCGTCACTATTCTCAACAGCAGAATAGAAATCAGCTGTTCCCACATAATATTCGCTTGTGGGCACTGCATATTTGAGGATGTTGGATTCAAATTCTTCCGTTGCCGGCATTACATAAAGATCAAGTGCCGCATTTCTCCAACGGCATCTGAACATATCTCCTTCTGCGAGATACATACTGGTTTTGGGGAACTTAACCTTAAATGCCACATATGAGTTATAGAGGTTTGCCCCACCCTGCCAGACTATCTGTGCAGCTGTTCCCGTACCGTTAAGCATTATGTCGGGATATCTTGAATCAAGGTTTACCGCACTATGGAAAATCCACGGGCGGAAATCCGTGTATGCTTTAATATCATTTACCTTATCATAGTTATCGGCAGGATATACACCCTTTTTGAAGTTGATTTCAACAACAGATGAAGGAGCGACATCCTCGCTGTAAACAACAATCTTTTCGGGAACACTTTCGATTATATTTCCTCGAATGTTGATTTTCGCTTTTACTTCAAATGTACCTGCTCCCGTTGCACGAACGGTTTTTCCGCTTTCCGTAACAGCAGCGACACCTTCTTCGGACTCATTGATAACTTCGAGGCTTTCGATTATTCCGCCGGGCAAAGCCTTTCTGTTTGCAAGCTCATATCCCGTTGTGAAGAGAAGCTCTTCACCAATCATAACTCTATTGTTTGTATAGAGATATGTCTTGATAATCTTATAATTGTTATCAACGGTAATCTCGGTTTCGGAATGGCTGACTGCTCCGTTAAGGATTACGCAAGTCTTAAGAGTTCCAACACCTTCGGAAAGAGCAACTATTTCTCCGGTTTTGCTGTCATATTTAAGAATATTCTTATCGTCCTCGGCAATCTCATAGAGGAAATCAGCACCTGCAAAATCCACGATTCCGCCGTCGGTAAGTCTTCCTGTTACGGACTTTACCGTTACAGCTTCTCCCACTCCTATTTCATTTTCAGTAACACTTGTGGTTACCTCAATTTCTCTCGGAGTTCCTACAAGGTGAATGCTTCTGAGAAGAATATATTCCTGTCCGGGACTTTTTCTGCTGTAACAGCCTTTGACTATCATAAGATATTCTGCATATCCCTTTGAATAGTCAAGCGCATCGGATGCAGTAAACTGTCCTGAAAAAGCACGCCAGGCAACTCCGCCGCTTGTGCCATATAAATCTGCATCTGCTACGAGATTCTTCGGAGCACAATACGAACCTATGTTGCTTGTGATGCTTGCAAATGTCATATCGGATGTATACGGAAGCATATAAATTTCCGCACGTCCGGCACTTGTATATTCGCGGCCTCTTACGTCAACGTTATACGTTCCTGCTGCCGGAACCTTTACCTTATATGCAACCCAGTCACCGTTATAACCAGAGAGATCTGTCCAGTTTGCGCTTGTTCCGAGATATGTACCTGTGGAGTCGGGTCTTGTGAGCCTTGCAGCCACCATACCCCAGGGACGGTCAGTTCCGTAGTCACGCATTGTATAACCTTCAAACTGTGCTTCCGTGACCGGAGTTCCCTTTTTTGCTCCCGATATTGTGAGACCCTGGGTATAATCCTCATACATACCGCTATAGAAATAGTAATCCTGATTTATTCCCGAAAGAGGAGCTGACGGCATAACGTTGACAGTAACCTCAACAGATTTTGTTATTCCGTTGAGAGTACCGCTGACTTTGAGTGTTGCCGAAGCTTCTGCTATGGCATAAATTTCTCCACTCTGTGTCTCAATGAGTGCACCGTCTTCATTGTCTATAATTTCTACCGTGGAAGTTCCGTTTGTGCCATCACTTTCCACATCATTTACAAACCACTTTATTTCAGGAGATATCTTATTACCTACTCTTACCTCACCAAAGTCCGCCTCGATTTTTGTAAGCTCGGGTGGTGCAACATAAGGTGTGAGAGTTATACCCTTTGTTTTGAAATAAGTTGCCCATGAATGTGTTGATGCACCACTTCCCTTGACAAAACTTATAACGACATAGTATTCTCCCGAATCGAGATAAACATTGTCGTATTCACCGACAAGTGAGGAGCTTCCGCTCTTTACCCATGCATCCTGAGAAATAATAAGTTTTGACTGCGGATCTGAATAAACACTTGCAAGGTCAAGAGATGATGAGTTCATCGTCCACTTGCTGTCTGCATATGCTACGGGAACAAAATAGATATTGAGCTTACCGTATTGCTGATATGTTACATAAGACATTGACGGTGTGTATGTTCCCGAATTTTCAATTTTGGCTTTAAGGATAATTGCGTTATTGGTATCGCTCTCCAAAGTGCTTGTGACAGCTCTGAAGGTTGTTCCGCCGTCTTTTTCGGCATACATAACCTGAGCATCCATACCAATCTTGCTATAATACATCCATGCGCCTGTTGATACCTTTTTATCAAGAGCCGCATAAGAAGTTATTGTGGTCATATCCACATTGCCGCTTGTATATCCCGACTTTGCCTCTGCATTGAAGGAAAATACAACAGGTGCAGATGCATCCGGTGCAACGTATGGTGTGAGAGTGAGTCCTTTTGTTTTGAAATATGCATTTGATGCATGAGTTGATGTACCGCTTCCCTCAAAGAGACTTACAAGGACATAGTATTCTCCGGAATCAAGATAAACGTTATCGTACTCGCCAACTACATTTGAAGAGCTTCCACTTGATACCCAACCATCCTGAGATACTACAAGCTTAACGCCTGAATCTGCAAACACTTCCGAGAGATTTAAGTCTGTTGCACTCATTGTCCACTTGCTGTCTGCATATGAAACGGGAACAAAATACACATTGAGTCTACCGTACTGTGCATATTTTGCATAAACCATAGACGGTGTGTATGTACCTGCTTTTTCTACCTTTGCCTTCAGAATGAACGCATTATTTCCGAGGTTTGTCTTTGCAGCTCTAAAGGTTGCTCCGCCATCTTTATCTGCATACATCGTGTATCCGTCCATTCTGTGACAGATACCCGAATACATCCATGCACCGGTTGATACGGAGCTATCAAGCTGTGTGTAAGACTTCATAAGTCGCATATCCACATTAGAAGCCGCAGTATTTCCTGCCACAGCTTCCGCAATGAAGGAATACACAACAGGTGTAAGCTCTTCGGTGTCTTCTGCTCCTGCTGTGAGGGCAATTGCCGGAAGAATGCCAATTACCATTGCACATGCAAGAATCAACGATAATATTCTTTTCATAAAGTACCTCCGTTTTCTTTAAGCACTATGAATTCAGCCTTTTGCAGGGATAGTGCACAGACACTATCCCTGCAAAAATTTTAATCACTATATATTACTTTATATTCTCCGTCTTCTTCGTAAATCATATAGCCACGTGCATAGCTTTCATCACCAAACGGCTTTGCGGTGAACTGACCATGGTTTGCACCTTTCTTTGAAGTTGCCTTATACTTACAACTGTCAACAGTTCCGCCTGCATTGTCACCAAAGAGGATGCCGACTTCGACAATATTCTTTCCGCCTGCATCATATTCTATCATATATGACTTTGTACCGTCAACGTCTGTCTTGACTGCCTTATCAAGTACAACAAGGGGCTGAGCAGTTCCTTCGACATATGTAATCTTTTCAACATTGTCCCATACGAAGTATTCATATGTTGTGCCGTATCCTACACGTACGCTGTCTCGATACCATACAACAGGAGCACTATAAGTTTTTGTGATTTTTGTATCGTATTTGAGATTTTCTTCACCTGCAACGGTAAACGTGTCGTCTGTATCTCCAAATACTGCAACTGCACGGGTGACCGGGGCTGTGAGAATTGTATCTGCAAGGGTTTTATTCTCTGCCGTGAACCAATCAAGGAACTTAAAGCCCGTAAGGCTTGGAGCTTCCGGCGCCGCAACTTCTCCGTCAACTACTTTTACACTTGTGATATATTCACCGTTTCCTCCGAAGAATTCAACGGTGTTTGCATCGGTATTCTCTGTATAAACTGCCGTGAGATAAGCATTTGTAATAAGCTTATATATAAAGCTTGACTCTGTTGAAACAAGCTCACCCTTTTCTTCCGTTCCACGCACCCAATGACGGAAGGTATAACCATCTATCTCCGGAGCTTCAACCTCAACCTCATCACCACGTGTATAACGGCTTCCGATTACTTCAATATCATCATTTATGTTGTTTGCGATTGCAAGAGATACATACTGATTTTCTACATCTTCGCTGAGGGGTGATATCCAATCAAGCTCCAAGCTATTTATGTATGCAAATGCTCTGCCCTGCGAATCATTGCCGTTTCCGATATCGGATATAAGAACAATGACATAGTATTCATCATCGGAGAACTTAAAGGGCTTTCCTGATTTTTTCTCTCCCGTGCTCATATCAACAGAAGCCACGAGAGATACACCGGGGTCTGCAACCATCTCCGAAAGGTTCATGCCGTCTGCCATCGACCATCTTGTATTTGCATATGCAACAGGTACTATGTATGTATTTACTATCGAACAGTAACCTGCAGCTGTCCAGGTTATCGACGGCGTATATATACCCGGATTCTCAACGAGAACTTTGAGGGCATATCCGCTGTTTCCGATATTTGCTTCAACGGATCTGAACTGCAATCCTCCGTCATATAACGAACCGGTATCAATGTTCGTCTCACACATATATCTCCACGGAGCAGAGATTGATGCATCAATGTTTGCATATCTTATCCATTTTACCGTTTTCTGTCCGCCTGCAGCATCCAATGTGAATACATATTTCACATCTCTTGAAACATTTACGTCTATAGTGTTTATAAAATCAACACCACAGGAGGATGCAGTTACCTGAATGGTTGCAATTCCTTCTTCAACACCTGTGACAACACCGCTGTTATCTACCGTTGCAACGGAAGGCATGAGGCACTTGTATGAGATACTGTTTGCAGGAACAGAATTTCCCGATGCATCCTTGATAGTTGCGGAAACAGTTGCTGTCTCACCAAGTTTTACGGTATTCTCGGAAACCGCGAGAGAAAGCTCAGCCTGACGTGTGAGGGTAATACCCTTTGTTCTGAAATATGTATTTGAAGCGTGTGAAGAATCTCCGCTACCTTTGAACATACTTATAAGGACATAATATTCTCCCGAATCGAGATAAACATTGTCATATTCTCCGGTTATGTTTGCGCTGCTTCCGCTTTTCACCCAACCGTCCTGAGAAGCGACAAGTTTAACCCCTGAGTCTGCAAACACTTCTGCGAGATTTAAATCTGTTGCACTCATAGTCCATTTGCTGTCTGCATATGAAACGGGAACAAAGTAAATATTAAGTCTGCCGTACTGGGCATATGTTGTGTAAACCATAGAAGGCTTATATGTTCCGGAATTTTCAACCTTTGCCTTTAAAATAAAAGCATTGTTTCCGAGATTTGCAGTTTGCGCTCTGAACATTGCACCGCCGAGTGAATCTGCTTGCATTGTGTATCCGTCCATTCTATGACAGATACCTGAATACATCCATTCACCGGTTGATACCGCAGTATCAAGCTGAGTATATTTCTTCATGTTTCTCATATCTACATCAGAAGCAGCCGTATTTCCGTTTACCGCCTCCGCAACAAAAGAATATACCGGGTTCTTCGGTTCGGTTGCGGTATTGGACGTGAGCGTGAGCATTGAAAGTGAGCCGTATGTCTGTTCCTTGGCTTCATACTGTATGGAGCCTTCGTTTGCGATTACAAACATATAGTAGTCGCCTGCAAAGAGATACATATTTTCTGCAAAAGCATCTTCAACTGTTGAATCCGGATTTCCTTCGTAAGAAGCAACATACTTTACGGAAGCCGCAGGATCTGTCATTGATGCCTCTGCTATGACAGCCTGAATATCAGCGATTGCCTTTACATTCCATCCTTTAGCCGCAACAACTTCTTTGCTGACAAGGTATATGTCAGTTTTCTCTTCATAACCAAGTCCTATAGCTGCGATTTCCGGAGTATACATTCCGGATGTCGGAACTGTAATTGTAAACACCATTGCATTGGTATTGAGAGGCTGCTCTTTTTTCGCAGTACGGAAAAGGAGACCGTTATACTGGAAACCTATGTAATCCGTGCCTGTCTGAGCCTCATACTTCCAGTAACCCGTTGACCTTGTTCTGTCAAGAGTATAAGTATTGATTGCACTATCACGCACAGTAGGTGTGTTACTGACCTTATCGGTGTTGATATTCGGAGTTCCGTCAGGCTTTATAAGTGCTGTTGATGCAAAATCATATACGAGAGTTACACCTACGCTGCCTTCAGTTTCACCTTCAGCGAATACCGTTGGAAGAAGTCCTCCTATCATAAGTACTGTAAGTAAAAATGCGAGAAATCTTTTGGTTTTCATTTTGAATTCCTCCTTTTAAGTTTAGGGTACAAATACCTTATGTTACAATGCTACCACCTTCTTTATACTATTTCAACCAACATCCTTTACACATCGGGCAAATTTCCCCTTTGACTTTTCAAAAAACAAGTGATATACTTCATTTAGGTGGTGAATAGTATGCTCCCTCTTTTTAACGATACGATACTTCTTGACCGAATCCCCATAAGAGTTTCAACACAAGCCATAAGAAACAAAGACTATTTTCACTTTCACAGACGTATACAGCTGTGCTTTCTTTTATCCGGAAAGATGAAACACACCATATGTGGAAAGGAATATATTCAACAAGCAGGCTCATGTGCATTTCTTCTTCCTTATATGCCGCATTTAATGGACTCAAGCGAGTCAGAGGATACACCAATTCTTGCTCATATATGGTTTCACGAAGATTTTTTAAAGAGCTACGGATACAATTTTTTGTCTTATGGCGATTATGCAAATTTTAACGGACACAAAATTCCCACAATGTGTGATTTCCAAAATCAAGGAGACGCTCCTGCCCGAATCATTCACGAACTTATAAACGAATTTGCACGAGAGAAAAACCTCTCGCTCAAAAGGTTGGCTGAATTGATTGCGGAACTGTTTTCACTTGCCTGTACGGAACCTATGGCGGTAAAAAAGGATTCTCTGTTTGAAAAACAGCTCAAAGGAATTGAGACCTCGGCAGATTATATTCAAAGCCATTTCAGAGAGAACATATCCCTTGATGAGCTTTGTGAGGTTTCCGGAATGTCCCGCCGTTCCTTTACGCATCATTTCAAACGCATCACAAAGCTCACACCTGTGCAATATATGCTCTCTGTGCGACTTCAGACTGCATTCAAGCTGATTATGGAAAAGAAATTATTTTTTGATGAAATTGCAAAACGGACAGGACTCGGAAGCCGAGCAAATCTCGCCCGTGTTTTTCAAAAAAATCTCGGCACCACACCGACACAATTTGTGGATGAATATATAAAAAACACAACCCACTTCCACGAGCAATCAATATACAGCCGCTACAAGTGGCTGTATGATCTGAAATTTGATTTTAACAATAACTGAAAACACAAAAGCACTGCGCAGACCAAATTTTGGTTGTGCAGTGCTTTTTCAACATCGCTTGTTGCAATAACGTCATCGATTTATTTTTCTGTTTTTTATCTCTTCAAAATATTGTCTTGTTGTTCCGGCAACAAGGTCTGGAGCATATTTAGGACACTCCGAAGGCTCTGAAAACAGTTCATAATATCCGCTGCATTGTCCTGTGTGGTCACTTCCTCCGGAAATGTAAAGTCCTTTTTCAAGTGCCATTTTATGTGCCTCTGCCTGTTCTTCTTCCGTCAAAGCGTTCCAGGCCTCAAGCCCTTCTGCTCCCATTTCAATCCACGCTTCCATATATTGGAGCTGTTCATGAGGATGGGCAATTATTGCAATTCCGCCGGCATCACGGATAAGCTTGATTATCTCATAATCCTGCTTGAATTCATAAAGAGGCGTAACCTCATGACGATGCTTTCCGAAAAGCTCTTTAAAGTACCAACCGTGGTCTGCCTGAGTCATAAGTCCTTTTGCTTTCAAGGCACGGAAAAGATGCTCATTGCAAAGCCACATAATACCTTTGTTATACTCAAGAACTTCCTCCCACTCAATTCCACGGATTTTCCCCAGACGGACACTACGCTCAAAAAGTACCCGTGTCTGATCCGTTTCACGCAAGCTCATCTCTTCAAGATACTTTTTCATTGGCGGATATTCCGGATCGAAGTGAAATCCGACTATGTGAAGTCCCGCACGATTTCCGAACTTTTCATAAAGCAATTTTGATGGTGCAGTAAATTCCGCACCGAAAATACATTCCATTCCCTGCTTTTCACATTCTGTCTTTAACTTCTCATAGCCCGTAATTGTATCGTGGTCAGTAAGTGCTATTGCTCCATAGCCCTCCTTTTTCGCCGCAAGAACAAGCTTCTCAGGCGAATAGCCACCATCTGAATGTGTGGAGTGAGTATGTAAATTTGCATACATCTTCATTTTCTGAAGTCTCCTTTGATTCTTCTTACATCGGATAAAGTTCCAGAAGGACTACTGAATTATTTTCCATCATAAACTCGTAATTCGAATTTTCGGGAGATATCTCGCCTGCCGATTCTGCTTTGAGCGTTGCAAAATCATATATTTCTTTCTTTTGCTCATCCGTCGGATTGTCAGGACAGCCCAGCTCTCTGTATTTCTCAATGGCATTGGCGTGTTTTTTGTCAATGATATATTTTTCAACTCTGTATGCTCTGTCAATTCCCAAAAAGCGGAGTGGAACTTCAATTTCAGGAAGCTCGTTGCGAAGTTCCGCATCTGCATACGCAAACAAAACCGAAATATGTCCGTCTTCGTGGACCGTCGGCATTACTGACACGTGCTCGTGAGTACGCCTTGCATAGAATGAAAGCTTTTCCTCACCGAGCTTACCGGCAAGAACAAATGCATTGTAGATTGGCTTCGGAAAAAAATTGAGAGTGAAAAAGTTGCGGAGTCCCGAAAAATCAGCCTTCATTTCGTGCTGACCGGAGAGACAAATCATCATTTTCTCAAAAGGTGCATCAATTTCATCGAGCTCTGTGAGCAATTTTACAAAATACGCCGAATAGACTTCATTTTCCCTGAAAATCGCTTTCGGGCAATCTTCGATGTTCAGATAGCCTTCGCTAAGTGCACCCCATTCATCCCACACAAGAGGAAGATTCCCAAAGCCGCACAGCTTTGTTATTTTTGCTATTGTAAATGCATTGTAAAAAGACCCCCGGACACGAAGATGGCTTATACCGTCGTTCAGTTTGCCGACGCTTGCACCGTAAGAGTGGAACGCAATGAAGTCGAGCTTTTTGTTATTTTCACGGACGTGATTTAAGAAAAGCTCGAGAAATTCAAGGTTATATCCCGACTGAGCAAGAGCAGGTCCACCGATTTGTATCTTACCACTTACACTTGTCACACCTGCTTCAAAAGCATCGTAGAGCTTGCAATATTCGGAAAGCCTTGCATACATATCAGGGGCATCGTTATAGAAAAATCCCTTGTGATCCGGCTCATTATAGCAATGAACACGCCATCCCGAAACGGTCTCTTCGCCGTATTTATCTATTATGTGCCGAGTATATTGCCTGCATATTTCTTCCCATTTTGAATAATCGGTGACTCTGCTGTTGTAAAGCATCTTACCTTTATAGCGAGTTTTTCCCTTTTGAGCTTTGTTTGTTATATCCGTTCTTTCACAAAGCCATCCGGGAATAAATGCATAAACAATATGAGGCTCAAATCCCTTTGAAAGAAGATAATCAATACGATAATCATTAAGCTCGTAATCCGCCGTAATTTCGCCGTTTTCGTCCAGAGAGAAGATGTTCTCCATCATTGAATAGATACGGACGGTTTTTACAGCTTTGTCTTCCGCACATTTATCAAGAATACGTCTGCCCCAGTCATCCTCAATTGCATCTGTGGGATGAAACACTATATGATTCCAGAAATTACGCAGTTTCTTTTCTTTTTTATCGCAAAAAATCTTAATCATCAGAGTTCTCCTTTACTTCTCAGCCTTATACGCCTTATACAAATGCACGATGTGCATATCCTCCTCCATATCAAGACCGTGGCTTCCTGCTCCGCCGTCAATTTCGTGGCAACCATGATCCATAGCAAATCCCACAAGGGTATTATGGTCTTTCCAATGCTTTGCAATCATATCGGAAAACATACCAAAGGTGCGTGAATTTGCTTTAATCTCCGCAAGCGCTTCGATACCTTCAGGACCTACACGATGCATTGTGGAATCATAGTTTTTGTTATAGACAACAATTAAATCGTGCTCATCTCTCAAAATAAGCTCTGCCGCTTTAGCATTGACCTCTTCAACCGTATCATAAACAAAATAATCCATATCACGCTCGAGATAAATTTTTGCAAGACTGCTTGCGCTGTCTGCAACGATGGCAGCACGCTTACCTGCACGTATAAGTGCATCAAACAGCGTGTCAATAGTGATAACAGGCTTTACATATGCCTTTATTCCGTGGACATCCGGACTTGCACCTGTGTACATAGTACCAAAACACACAGGGGTGACCGACGGCATAACAGCATTCAGAGGAAGATGAAGCTCACATCGCATTTCAACTTCCTTAAAAAGCTCCGGATATTTTTTATATATCCACTCAGCTATTGCATCCGGATTGAACATAAACACACGGTCTGACTTTTCTCTGCCGAACACTTCGTCAATGTATCGACAAAGCAAATCCGACGGAGCTTCGGCACACTTACATACATCTATTCCCATAGCATAAGAAAGTGACGCACAAATATTTTCTATTGATTGTCTTTTTATATCTTCACTCATAGTCTGACACCTCAATTATATAATGAATTTACAAGCTCAAGAAGTTCTTCCTGAAGCTTCTCCGCAGTTCCCTTGACATAGCGTGCTGTATTGAACTCATATCCGCCATCATATGCATCCTCCGTAGGATAATATCCCTCGTAACCGTTTGCACAACAGGATATGAAGGACAGCTCAAACCTTGAATTATCCTTCACAAAATTCCCGAGCCTTGTAAAAGGCTCACCCGGATATCCGGCAAAGACAACATCACCAACAGAAACAGCTGTAAGGCTTAACACCTTTTCAGCCGGCGCATCATTGAGCGTTGCGATGCGGCAAGCCTTTGGAATGTTCATCGGAACGTGTTTTTTTAGTTCCTGATAGTCTTCGTCTGTATCAGGTGCGGCTTCTATGTATTTTTTATAGGTTAAAAGCGCATCGGAAAGCTCCGATTCATCGCCTTTATTGTGAAAAACGAGAATATTTTTCTGTCCGAAAGATATTTTATCTCCGGAAAGCTTCTGCAAATCGCCATATTTTTCAATGACAGACATTGCAATTTTCTTGCCCATTTCGGATGCCTTTTCATACCTGAGAGAAGCATCCGGTTTTGGCTCTTTTATATTTCTGTTGTTTGTATCGCCCTGAGCACCATTGATGTACATACAACAAGAATCCGGAATCATCTTTTCGTAGGTATCGCGAACAAACTTTATATAGTCCGCCGAAACCTTATTTCCTCCGATTGTATCGGGATGAACCTGAAAATTAACAATACCGATTTCAAGTTTTCCCTCACGTTTTATAACAAGAAGTAAGGACTCTTCATCTGCTTTGCCGATTGGTCCGACAACGTCCGTACTCAGATGCGGAGGATTTGTGCGAGTACTTCCGTCTTTCATTCTGTAACGTCTAATAAAGGCAACATTTTCTACTCTGCTATGGGTGTAATACATTTCAGCAGAAGACAAATCCTGCAAGGCAAGCTCTGCAATATCACAAAGCCGTTTTGTCAGAAACTCTGTATATTCAGGATTCTCAAATGCAACCATTTCCCCATCCTCTGTGTGGCATGCATCATTTGCCACACACGGTGCAAGGTGCGTATGAGTGCAGGAAACAAAAACACCTTCGGGGGCTATTCCTATTCTCTCAGCAATAAGTGAACGAAGCTTCCACATATAGCTCTGATTTATTCCGATTATATCTACACTAAAAACAGCGGCACGGTCTTTGCCATTATCAAAAACTGCGGCACTTGCATACAGCGGATCAAGAACTCCATCCGCTCTTCTGGTATAGAAATATCCGGAGAGCGTTGTTCCGAGAGCCGGTGTTATGTCAAGTCTTGCAAAACCCACTTTCAGCATTTTACAAACATACCTTTCCTGTTAAAATAATTAAATTCGTCTCCGTTAATCTTTTATAATTGAGAAGGGTGAAAAAATCACCCTTCTTCAAATCATTTATTCACATAATCAAGAATACGCTTTATGAGCACTGCAACCTCTGCACGGGTTGTGTTGTCAAGAGGTGCAATGAGACTGTTTTTGCCATTGACAAGCCCTGCGGTAACAAGTGCCGAAACTGCTTCTTTTGCATATTCCGCGACAAGATCGAAATCGTCGTAGGGAACAACCTGTGTGTCGTTCCGTTTTTCGATTTTTCCAAGGGCGATAAGCGCACGATACACAATTACCATCATATCCTGACGTGTAATAAAGTTTTTCGGTGCATACTTATTATCGCCGATTCCACCTACAATGCCTGTGTTTCTTGCGATTGCAAGTTCTTTTGCAAAGTAGTCAGAAGCCGCAACATCTGCAAAATTCTCTTCGTTGTCGCTTGAAAGACCGAATGCACGAACAAGAAGAATTGCAAAGTCAGCTCTCGTGATTTTAGATGCAGGCGAGAAGGTTGTTTTGCTTGTTCCCTTGATGATACCCTCATCTGCAAGAGCGTTGATTGCATCTGCAGCCCAGGCGTGGTTTCCAAGGTCTGTGAAGCGAACATCTGACTCTGCAGGCGGGAGGATAATATCCTCCCCTACATCGGTTGAGGGTTCTTTATCATTTTCCTTTTCATCCGAGGGTATTGTGGGAGTGGTTGTTTCACCGCCTCCTCCGCCGCCTGTACCTGCGGATGTTGAACCATAAACCGTCACCTTAAAGTGAATTGTGCTTTCTCTTCCGAGTGAATCACGTGCAGTAACTGCGACATGGTTTTCACCAATCTGCGACGAGGTTGGCTTCCATGTAAGAACTCCGGTTTCCGAATCAAGACTTGCACCACGAGGTAACGTTGTTCCCAGATATTCAATAGAGGGATCTTCAACAACCGTACTTGTTGCTTTTATTGTTACATTTACAACACTTCCCGATGATGCGCTGATTTCTCCGTTAAACGGAGCGATTTTGGGATTTCCTGCATCTACAAACGAAGTGGGAATCACAAAGCTTTGACCTTCAAGAATGTTATATACGTAACCTGCCTCGATATTGTATATATCTTTGTGGGCTCGAATCAGCGAAACTGCTCCGAGATCAAGACGCACACATCCGCTTGCGAGATCTTCTGCCGAATCTGTTGCTGACTCAATATGATACACACCATTCTGTACATCGTCATTGTTGATATAGATATATTTTCCTTCCAGTTCAGACAAATTATCACAATCAATTGCAACATCGATGTAGTTGTAAAGGTCAAGTTCTTTCTGATAACCCTTAACTGTTCCTGTATATCTTTCTGCCGCCCCGGTTGCACTTCCGTCTGCGGATATGATATCACCGTCATTTACATAACGATAAATGGGAGTTTCTCCACTAAGGGAATATACACCCACAAAGCCACGGAACTTGAATACATCGTTTCCGTTTTCTGCCTTATCTTTTATGGTGTATATAACTGAATTGTCGGTAGCGTAAACAACGTAGTCTACTCTTCCCGATACGTGAGTTATCTTAACTGCACGTGCCATATTGCCCGATGAAACCTCTCCTGAAACTTCAACAGGTTCTATGGACTCGATATATCTTTCATTTTTGTATGGCTCATAAACAGTTGTGAACAAGCTGTCAAGGTTTGTTCCGTTTCTGTGAACAAGTACATAGTCAAGCATTTCGGGCATTGCGGCATTCGCTGTTTTAACAGGTACCATACCGCCGACTATTGCAACCTCATCAGCGTTGAAATTGTTTATCTGAGTCATTCGGAGATGAATGTTCTTATTGTCCTTTACAGCCTTGCGATAGTCTGTTATTTCAAAATCTACCGCGAACTGATCACCGACAGTCTTATCCTGACGTACCTTTCTCATCCACGTATATCCACGAGGATATCTTGTGGTGTAAGACGAACCGGATGCCGGAGTGTCGGGGTCTGCACCGTAAGGAACATTATCACCCGAACAGACAGAAGCGTATGTTGCACTCGGATCTTCCCATGCAGTCATTTCTTCAAGACCTTCGGCAGGAACTGCATTTTCCGACTGTGCGTGGAAGCTGTAGGTGTGTTTGTCGCCACCCGTTACACGGAAGAAATCAACGCCATAAGAAATCTCATCGTTTACCTTTACCATTACAAGACTACGACGATAGTTTTCTGTCTGTGTATACGCATCATTTGCTTCAACATCCATAAGTTTGACAAATCCGACATCATCAAAGTGCTGAGGTCTTCCGATTGTTCCTGCGAAGCCCGCCTGGTTATTGTTGTCTACAGATACTGTGTTATGTGAAATCGTTGCGGATACCCACTGAATTCTGTTGGGGTCGCTGCCTGTGTTTTCAGGATATCCGAGATCCGGTGCAAGGTTAAGACCATAGGCTTCAACACCGAGATTCAGTGCATCCTTGTGAGCGTGTGCAACACCTGTGGTTCCTGCATAAATCCAGAAGTCACGCAAGGTGTTTTTCGCTGTGGATTCGGATACAGACTTATAATTTGAGCCGTCACGGAGAATTGAAAGACCGTAGCCCGTCATCATCTCGCTTATCGGTTCCGGGTTATCCTCGGCATAAGCGAGTATTTCATCCTGAATTCTTTCAGGGTCTGTTTCAAGTATTCCGTAATTCAGGTTCTTTACCGTCTTTCCGTTTCTCAGGTAGATATACTGAGCAAGACGCTTCTTCATATCCTCATCTTTGTAATGCTTGAATGCACTTATCCATATGTCAATATCGCTTGAAAACTCTGCGCCCGCCGTTGACATACTGTCACCGACGTTTACGTCCTGAGATTCAACGCTGACAATTGGAATGAATGCCATAAACATCTGCATAAATTTCGGATTGTTTACCGGATTGTATTTCGGGTCACCTTTGTAGAAGGTCAGATATTCCGCCATTGTTGCAAGACCATCGGGCTGTGTTCTGTTGTAGTGGGGTCCCGATTCGTTACCCATACCGTCACGGTCGATTACATCAATAAGCTGTGATGCAACGTTTGCACCCGAATATGCTCCTGTCTGTGAATTGAACACTTCTGTTTCGTAGAGCCAGTCAAGCATCTGTGCCGAATCAGGTTCACGGTCAAGCACAACTGCCGTTGCGGAGATTGTTGCCTGAATCATACCGAAGTTACCCTTGATTCTGCCTGCTTTTGCCGCATCAAAAACATCTACAAGAAGTCCGTCCCAGTTATCCCAGATACGCTCAGCACTTGATTTGCTGTTATCAAGACCAAATTCAGCCGATTTGCCTGAAAGGAAGTTGATTACCTGTGAATCTCCGATTGCGGGATAGAATGCATCGGCTGCAAGCGCTATGCTTTCCGCAAGATAGTTATCAGTTATCTTTCCCTGAATCTGACCGAAGCGGGAGCCGCCGTCGGAGTTCATCCATACACGGTTGGGTGTGTTATAGTTTAAAAGATCAAATTCATGGTATACGTCTGCGATTCTGTCAAGCAGAATTGCTCCTGCTCTTCCATACTTTATATCTCCGGTATAGATATATGCAGTACGCAATCTGTCAATTGCAGTTCGTGTCTCTGTCCAGAAATAGTTGTGATAAAGGGCGATATAGCAATGACGCTCTACTTCCTCATCGTTGCACATATAAGGATTTCCTTTTTCATCTTTCGGAATGTATCCCCAACCGTCGTCTACGCCCCAGGTCTCAACACTCTCACCGGGACGAAGTCCGAGACCGCCGTTGATTGTGTCTGAAAGTTCAGGATAAAGCTCATTTCTCAATGCATCTTTTTCACCGTTTGCGACAGCTATTGCATTGTTTTCTTTTGCAAGCTCACGGTTGTAGATTCCGTTTTCGTCAAGACCGCGTTTATATAGAAGAGCAAAGTCGTTTGACGGGAAATATCTCTTACAATCGGGACATTGTACCTTCCATGCACGCACGTAGGAATTTGATTCCCAACCGCCTGTACCGCTCTTTCCGTATTTACCTACTATATTTTCACCGCAATAGCGGCATATTTTATAGTTCGGGTCATTTGGCGAACCAATCTGACGTGAACGGGGAATTCCCTCTCTGGGGATGAGGTTATAAATCACCTCATAATTTTCAAGAATTCCCGCTGTTGCGTTTACCGCAGAGGTCTGGAGCTTCTTTGCCCATGTATACTTGGAAACGTTTTCAAGTACAGCTTCACGACGCTCATAAGTATAATATGTCGGCTCGCTTTTTCCGCTGTCAACCGTAACATTTATAGTTGCCTTTGCCTCAACAACCTCGCCTCTGTAAAGAGCTCTTGCCGTCACTTCAACCGTGCCGACCTTGAGTCCGGTAACCTTTCCCTTTTCATCAATGCTTACAATGGTTCCGTCGCTGAAGGAATATGCGATATTGTTTTTCGGAACGTCTATTGTGTTACCGCTTTCTCTTATAACGGAAAGTGAGCTTGAAACCGTTTCACGGACAAATATTTCGCCATCAACATTAAGCACAGCTTCTTTTATGGGAGTTTCGTCCACAGCTATGATTTCAAGTGTTCCCACAATAGTTGTTTTTCCATCAAAAACAGTTGCTGAAATTGTGCAATGTCCGTCGCCCTTTGAAGTGATAACACCGTTTTTGTCCACATCCACAATGGAAGGATCGGATGATTCGTATGTTATTGTAAGCTCACCTGACGGAATTTCAGTACCGTCAAGCTTTCGTGCAGTAAGCGTTGTTTCTGCAGTCTCTTCAAAGCCGAGTGTAGTTTTTTCTGCTGAGAAGTTGACTCTGTTGAGCTTATTTTCGCCATCGAGGATTATGCCGGTCAAATTGACCATACCATCCTGCGGTCCGACTTTTTTGTAGCACTCGAATACAAGTACATATTCTCCGCTTGTGGGGAAATCAATTATGCAAAGCTCTTCCGTTGCCAATGCCCATCCGCCCTGAGCAGGGTCAAGAAACGCAACTCTTCCGACACGTGTGTTAAAGTTCAATGCTCCTTCTATATCAGAAACGGTTGTTCCCTTAGGAACAACATATACATTTGCGATTTCACCGCTGTCAACGTGTGTACGTTTCTTTATACTTGCGTTATATCTTCCTGCAGCAGGAACATTGACAGTAAATGCAACCCATTCACCCTTGGGAGGATTCAGTCTTGCACGGTCGTCAAACTTATATGCATCGCCATCTGCGGCTCCGAAGCTTGAACCGAACCACTGCCATTTTCCGTCTGTATAAGCATATGTCACACCACGGATATCCGTATCACGGGTTGCACCGGTATATTCAACCACGCCACCGGGCTCAACACCCTTGGGTACTACGTTTTGTTTGAGTGCGGCAAGATTTGAAAACGGTGTCCAGCCTGATTTTAAGACCGTGAAATCATATTCACATACAACGCCTGCCGGAGACAATGCATTTTCTGCGTCTGTAACCGTAATCTCATCGCTGAGAGTGCCGGTAAATTCATCGCTTGCGACAGTTGCATAAATCGTGGCTGTTCCGTTTGAAAGCTTTTTGATATGTCCTGTTTTGCTGTTTACGAAAGCGACCTCGGGATTTGAGCTATGATAGCTTATATAGGAATTGTTGGCATCTACTTCGGACTTGTCGGAGGTGACGATTTTTGCTTCAGCCACACCTTCCTGAACGCCGGAAATACGTGCCGACATAACAACCGGGATATCTCCGCCGGTAGTGAGTACAAAATCACCAACAGAGCCATAAGCAGATGTAACTCCACTCTCCGCCGTTGCCTCGCCTGCGAGGAACGAGAAAACATATTTTCCCTTTTCGAGGTTGATTCCCTCGATTATATTGGGGGTAGGTGTTATCATATTGAATACACCGGCACCCTTGCCATAACAATCGTATGTGCCGAGATATGTTCCCATACTCTCTTTTACGGCTTCGGCATCTGCAGACTTCATTGACTTGTATACACCTTCAAATTCATCTGACTTGCACATATATACATCAACAGTTCCACCGTTTGCTTCAGAGATGCCGTTATATATGTGCATCTCATATTCACCGTTTTCGGGAACGTATACTTCAAAAGCAAGTGCGCTTCTTTTTGAAACCTGAATATTGTTTGTGCGAGAACGGAAATAACTTCTTACATCGTCTTTATACTTCATTCCCGCCATCTCCTCCGGTGTGGCGAGATTGCTGTCAATGAATCTGTAGAATCCGTTTGTATAATCATAGGTAAGACCCGTAAGCAATGTTGGAGGCTCGGCATCTGCACCCTTGAGTGCATAGCTATCGGAGCCTATGGAATAAATGATCTTTATTCCCTCTTCTCCCACGATAACATCATTTGATGCGGAAACGGTTCTTCCAAACTCATTCACAGCTGATGCCGTGATTGTTACTTTACCGTCTTTAATGGCTTTAATTTCGCCGGTTTCAGAAACAGTTGCCTTGCGTGTGTCACTACTCTTAAAAGTAATGTCGTAATCTGCGGAGTTGAGAGTTGTCATATCACTGCCGTGAGCTACGACAGTCATAAGGGTTTTGTTCATAACCTGTGTGTCGAGCTTTTCCCTCTCAACAGTTGCAGAAATACCCGTGAGAATTTTTTTGTCTCCGCCATTGAGTGTCAAAGTGTGTGGATACATACGGAAACCGCCGTCCGAGCCGTCTCCTGTTTTTCCGCCGCCCTTTTGTGCACTTTCAAATACTATGTAATATTCGCCCTCTTCTCCTTCGGGAACAATCACCCAATCAAGCTCCGTGCTCGTATTGCGGCTTCCCTCAAAGCGATAATAGCATACATTTTCTCCGATCTTTGTTCCGGACTTATATTCCGAAGCAAGGTCTTTTGTGCCGTCTACCGGAAGAACGTATACGTTTCCGTAGCCGCCGGAAGAGTTGGACTGACCGTGATCAAGAGTTGCGCCATATCTTCCCGCAACAGGAAGATATACCTTGAACGCTGTCCAGGTATCTTTCTTTGAGGCAGCAATCTCAACGCCGTATTTGTGAGTGTTGACCGATTTTACATCACTTCCGCCAAACTCCCACAAACCGTAGGTATTATCGTAACTATAGTTTGCAAGAGCATTTCCTACCGAGGTATCAATATTGAAGTCATAAACAAACTTATATTCCGAAAGAGGAATATCCTCGGGATTTACAACCTCGCCCTCAATTACCGTAATTGTTACGGGAGAAGCTGTGAGCACATCTCCTGCCTCGTTTTTAAGAGATGTCGTTATCGCAACTGTTCCTGCGCCTACTGCCGTTACAACGCCGTTTTGAGAAACAGTAACCACGCCTTCCGGCTCTGTTTTGAAAGTAACGTCCGTATAATCGGAAATGTTCACGTACTTGTCATTCAAATCGCTTCCCACTCCGAAGAACGAAAGCTGAGCTGTTTTGTTTTCCACGGTGTCAAGCTCTGTTTTGTCAATGGTGGCGGAAAGAGAGTTAAGAACTGCACCCGATCCGCTGGAAAGCGTGAGAATATGCGGGTACTGATAATACATCTGCTTTCCGTCGCCCTCTGCAGTATCAGCAGATGTAACGAATACGAGATAGTATTCCGTCACACCCTCTGCAACAACAGCGTTGCTGATTGTTGTTTTTGCCGCTGAAACGTTTTTGGAGGCATTATAATATGCAACCTCGTCTCCTATCTGATAATTGGAATTTTTTATTCCGTTTTCAATAGTTACCGAGCCGTCTGCCGGAATAAAATACACATCACCCGTAGATTTTGAGTCAGCAGCATTTGCCGCTTTTCTCTGTCCATGGGTAAGAACAGCCGTATACGTTCCCGGAATTGGGGTTTTTACCTTAAATGCAAACCAATGATCCGATGTTCTGTTTGCCTTTGCAGGAAGTGATTCCAAGCCCCATTTATGCGTTACTACACGCATATCTGCAGATTCTCCTGCCCATTGCCAGGTTCCGTTTGTATCCTGATATGTCGTTTTTGTATTTATGTACTCACCTGCAGCCCAATCGAGATTGAAATCATACACAAAAGTGTATCCGTCGTTCGCAGCAACAGCAGCAACCTCGGGAATTATCGGGATCATAGACAGAAGCATACATAATGTGAGAAGCGATGCTAATAATCTTTTCATCTTTACTCTCCTTTTACGCAATTTTGTCTTTTAAAGCATCAATCTGCATAAATTACCTTGTATTCACCGTTTTCACTATAAATGAGGTAACCGCGTGCAACGGGATAATCCGATGTTGCCGCAAACTGACCGTGAGTGAAGTCATCACGCTGAGAACTCATCTTTTCTTCACAGCTGTCAACCGTGGGTGTAACTCCGCTATTGCCGAATATGATACCAACTTCAAGAATGTTATCCTTGCCAACCTGACCTGCATCATACTCAATCATCCATGAATCTTCTTTGTTCTTGTCAAGCATTATCTTTGCACCGTCATTTCCGTTTTCGGATGTGGAAATGCTTGTTGCTTCCCATATAAAGAAGCTGTATTTTGTTCCGTAATCCACAAGCTTACCGTCACGATACCAGTAGACCGCTTTGTCTGCTTCGCAGGTCACTTCGGTGTCATACTTGCTGTCCTCAGATGTCATAGTGAAGCTCTCGCCTGCTTCTTTGGTGACAGCATATGCCGTATCCTGTTTTGTAAACTCGGCAATCTTTCGGGAAATTTCACCGATTTTTCCGCCGTCTTTCCAGATATTTGCAAAGATATATCCGACAAGAGAAGGAACATTTTCTCCACTCGGCTCAACCGTTCCGAGGAACTCTCCGTTCCAGTTGTAGTACTCGGTAACTTCACCAACCGGTGCATCAATGTAAATTGCCGTAAGTGCAATGTTTGTCATTGCTTTGAATTTGTAGGTTTCTTCCGTTGAAACAAGGCGACCGTTATCGGCACTTCCGCGAAGCCATCCGCGGAAAACTTTTCCTTCTATCTCCTCTGCCGTGATTTCAACCTCATCACCAAGCTTATAGGTTGTGCTGTCAACAACGATGTTTTTACCATCGCCGGCATAGTCAACTGCAACGGTAACAGTTTTTTCAACGGGAATATCGGCAACAGAGATTTCTTTTGTAACCGTCTGAGTCTCACCTTCATATGTAACACTTGCAGAAATGGTTGCCTTTCCTGCACCAACGGCTGCAATGCCGCCTGCAACAAGCTTTATGACAGAAGTGTTTGAGCTTGTTATGCTGCCTACCGTGACTTCAGCCTCACTTCCGTCAGAAAGATATCCTTTTGCAGAAACGGTGGCTGCATCACCAACAGTAGTGATTTCGTTTGAAAGTGAAATATTTGCTCCCATATATACGAGGGAGTCTCCTGCAGTGAGGGTGAGCGATGCAGGGTACATCTGATATACCGCAGGATCATTTCCTTCTGTTTCAATCGGAATGCGGAAAACTATATAATGTTCCACATCCCCTTCTTTAACAACAAACGTACCGAGTTCGGTTTCCGCATCCCATTTATTGGCACCTGCAAGACCATACTCGACACTATCTTTTTTCTTGTAAGGATCCTCCGCATCTTTATCCATTGCAAGAACAGATGCCACGCCATTCGGTGCATCGTTTACAGGAATCCAGTATACATCGCCTACCGCAGCGCTGTCTTTTGCCTGTCCGTGAACGAGTGTTGCAGTATACTCACCTGCAACAGGGGTTTTCAATTTGAGTGCAACCCACATTCCCGGTGTTCTTGCATCTCCGCTTGAACCCGTTATCAGCATATGGTCTCTGTTTTCTCTCGACGCAGCAGCAGAAACATCAAAACGACTTCTATCCGCAAAGATCCACGACTGCTTTGTGTCCTCAAAAGTCTTTGAAACAAGAGAAGTATCTTTTGCCCACTCGTGATTAAAGTCATATGTAAAAGTATATTTTCTTTCTATATTTGCAGTTTTTGTGAGAGTAATATAAGACGGATATTGTGCTGCGTATTCACTCGCTGTATATGAACCATCGGTTATATTACTGTCCTCAACAGGTTTGCGAAATACAACGTAATAATCAGTTTCGTTATCATTTATTGTAATATTTTCAATATCTGTTGTGTTTTTCCAAATATTCTCTCCTGAATTACTGTATATAACATCATCACGTTCTTTGTAATTATCTACATTTTCCATTGCCATAGCACCGGCTATACCGGATGCAGCGTCAACCACACTTCCGGGAATAAAATAAACATCGCCTTTCAATTGGTAATCCTTATCAATTTTTGCATATCCAAGCGTTGCTGCGTATACCCCGGCTGCGGGCGCCTTAACTTTGAATGCATACCAAGCTCCCTGCGGTCTGTGCTTTGAACCACTTGCCCCTATGGTGATGCAATCGTGACCATTGGTGCTATTAGCTGTAGCTCTATATCCCGAGGTTATCCCTCCTGCAACTTCCCAGCCATACAATTCGTATGTGTTTTGCAATTCAGCCAAATTCTGCCCATGTGTCAAGTCCGGATTAAAATCATAGGTTACAGACTCGCTTGTTTCAGTTGCATTTGCAAAGGTTACCGGAAGCATTGCAGCTATCATGCAAAGTACCATAACCGTGCTTAAGATTTTTGCCATTCCTTTATTTGTTTTTCTCATCTTAGTTCTCCTCCTAAAATAATTTTAACAGTAATATATAAAAACGTGCAAAGCACAAAATTTACCAACTGTTACAGATAAAGCGTTTCACCTGCTTTTACGCACAAAGTTTCGTTTTCGCAGGAAAACCACACATCTGTTGCCGATGGATTTCTTATGATTTTATCATCCGCCGAAACCTCTGTACTGCGACAAGCTGTTATATAGTCATATAACTCTCCGTTTGTTGCAAACCATATCCGTTCATCGCCCGACAGAATATCACAAACGTTCTCGATAAGCGACCAGTTATTATTTTTGTCAAACTCATAAGAATGTCCGTAGATGTAGAGCAGATGCCCTGTATAGTAAGACATCTTTACAAGCCTTTCTGCATAGGAAATCGCATCGTTGTGATGGCATGTGGGATTCCATCGCATAAAGTCTTCAGGCTGACGGAAATTGCCGCTGCAATCTATTGTCCTCGCATACTTTATTCCGCCGGCACGTGCCGCAGAAACCACCTCATCCGAGTATGCACCGTTGGGATAGGACATTCCACGAACAACATATCCTGCAAGCTTTTCAATCTCACTTCTGTCATTAAAAACTTCCTTTACCATATCGTGCGCAGGGAGATATGGAAGTGTGAGATGATTTACTCCGTGGATTGCCATTTCATGTCCTTCATAAAGCTTTGAGAGCTTTTCGGGTGGAATTATATTTTCCATACCAAATCGCCCGGAGTTAATGTGGAATGTACCTTTGACACCATGGAGATTGAATATTTCAACGAGACGAAAATCCGCTTCTTTGGCATCATCGTAGCTCATTGTAACGGCACGATGTTTGCCGCCCTTATATTTATCAAAGCGTATCACGTTCAATCACTCTCCCTTTTTTTCGAGGAAGCGGTGGATAACAGGCCAAGCTTCATCGGGATAGAACTGATGCCCACCATTACCTTCAACGAGAACGCAGTCATCCTCAAGAGAAAGCATTTTATATATACTCTTTGTTACTTCAAAGGTCTTTCTCACTCCCTCAAGGGGGAAAATTGAATCTTCCTTTCCGCAGACGATTACAAGCTTTTTAGGCGCAATCAATCCGGTGAGATCTCCCATTTCAAAGTAGTTCCGTATTCCCGGAATAAAATTACAAGGACAATGATCCATTGCTATAATTGAATCTTCATATGTACACACGGAACAGGACGGGACGGAAATACTGATTCGGGAATCAATGCAGGAAGCATAGAAGGTTGCCGTGCCTCCCCCGGAATTTCCGAGGCAGATGATGTTTTTCTCATCGATATATTCTGAAAAGTATTTGCAGATAACATCAATAAGACGTGAGATATCCCACACTCTTTCACCGATTGCGCATCTTCCGAGAAGCAGCGTTGCCATGGAAGTATTCTGCCTGCGGCAGGATGGAGAACCATCTTCCGTGTGACCCGCACTTCCCATATATCTCTGTTCAAGAGTTACGGCGCAGAGACCTTCTTTTACTGCACGAACGGCAAAATCACGACCGCCAGAAATGGATTTGACATCCCTCTCATACTTCGGCTCTCCGAGCGAAATATGCATTCCCGTGCTATGACCTTGTATGCATATTGTTGTTGGAAGCTTTCCTACTTTTCCTTTCGGAATCAGGATGCTTGATGAAACAAAATAACCTTCTTCGCTTTGGAATTCAAAGTCAATTCTTTTGTAATCGGGAAACTCCTTTTCCTCACGAATATGAAATTCATCGTCACAGCTCTCAAAAGGAAGTCCCATAAGCTCAAGGAGCTTTTCTCTTGCCTTTTTTTGCCAAGCCGAAAAATCTTCATCGGAGTTATATCGCATTGACGGAGAAATTCCTTTTACCTTTTCACGGATAAACTCATGTGAATTATATATTTTCAAAGCATTCACCTCTCAGTCATAATAAGGATACTGCGGCATTTCAAGCTTTGAACGTATTGCCCTGCAGAAAAGGAAAAGGTCAAAAGCGGGGTGAATATCCTCCTCAACGCGGCAAAGATAACGCTCAAGTCCTTCAAATTTTTCTCTTGCACCTTCCA
The DNA here is from genome assembly GCA_017408185.1 of Oscillospiraceae bacterium. The sequence goes on from JAFQVE010000374.1 coordinate 28,564, forward strand.
TATTTCCAGATGCACCGAGGTGTATTACTTCCCACAGACGTGAGCATATCTCATAATGATAATAGAGATAAACCCAGGATTTTCTTCTGCAGGCGTTTCTCTGTGTCATATTTTTCTCAATAGTGGGCAAAAACTCTCGCAGTACTTCCGGTATTTGCTTTGTTTTTTCAGCAACCTCAGGATTATTTATCCAGATTTTCGGCTTGCTTCCGCCGGTTTCAAGACCATCTTCTTCAACACCGGTTTTACCTCCGGTACGGATATTTCCCGGGCAAAAAAGTTCAGAGAGCTTTTCAAGATATTCCCTGCACTTTTTGCCGTCAGCTCCGAATGCACCTTCAAAAAAGTCATCACAGAACCTGTCGTAGTCAAGGGATTTATCAAAGAGGGTTTCGCTCATCATAACAAGTGGAAGCGATGTAGGAAGATACATACGATGAGTCTGGTCGCTCATACAGCCCTCAAAGGAAACGGACCCAAGAGCTCTCATATCACGGTAAACCTCTTTTGAAACACGCATAAAAGCAGGATCGCAATACATATCGGTATAGAAGCGATATTCAAAGATAATGCTTGGAATATCACCCGACATAGCCTTCCAGTCTTTGTGCCACTTAAGGCGCAAAGCATTGTCGGGAGGAGTAAAGTTATTATGGACATACGGAGGGATTTCTCCGGTATATTCTCTGTTTATATAGCCCGTTTCATAATGGAGACCGATAGCCGCAAGGATTACAAAACGCTCCGGATTTTTAATGCGAAGCTTCACGGGCGGACGAACGGTTTCTACATAGAGTATAAATACTATTCTTGTTTTTGAACCGATTGCGGTAAGTGCTTCATCAATCTCATTGAGAAGCTGCACATAATGGTCGGATGGCGACATTTTCATACACTCGTCACATTCGCACCAGTTATTCTTTGAATCTGCAAGCCAGACGTGAAGAAAATCAACATAAGGCCGTTCTTTTACGTATTCAACACAGAAATCAACGAGGAGTTTTCTTGCTTCGGGGTTTGAATAGCAAAAATGTGTGTAGAAGGTTGAACGACAAAGACCACGTTCACCATTCAGCATTGCAAGATATTGCTTATGCTCTTCACGAAGCTCGGACTTCTCCTGAGCCGCATGGGTATGATGAATACCAAGCTTTTCAAACATCCATCCGTGTCCGATTGTGTGAAGCTGAATACCGGTCTTTCGGATATCTGCCATAAGCTTTTCCATAAGCTCTTCAAGCATTGCATAGTCGGTAATCTGTCCTTTTTTGCGAAGGATTGAATTTCCCACATGTCCATACCACTTATGCATATAGGAATATGGAACAAGACCCTCGATCATATACATATTCATACCGATTTTGGGAAGCCAATACACGGTATCACGCATATGCTCATAGCTTATGGCGCCCTCTCCGCACTCGCCTCTGAAAGGATGGTCTGCTTTTTTTCTGTAGCTGAAGGAATGTTCTTTCAGATTGCAGTATGGGATATACTCTCCACCTTCACCGGGACGAATAAAGCGACATCCGGCAGAAACGCAATATTTGTATATTCCCATAAGAATGCTTCTGTCGTTGCTTCCTGCAATATATCCCGAGCCATTCTCAATTTTTATGTCTATAATGTCATCCACAAAGGAATCCTTCAAATCACTTGTATCAAGAGAAAGTTCATCAAGGTGTGCAAGAACGATTGCATCTTCACAAAGAGACGGAGTTTCTTCACAAAATACAACTTCTGGCATTATCTCACAATCGATTATATGCCGGATATATTTTGCAAGCTCGGATGTGAA